>DAINCG010000006.1:11648-18397 GCA_036732525.1 Pseudomonadota bacterium
CGGGCTCTGGTTGTCGGACGACCAGCGGACGGCGACCATGCGCTTGCCGTCGCCATAGGCCGCCGTCATGCGGAAGGGAGCGGATATGTCGGCCGCCTGCATCGCCGCAACGGTCTTGCCGACGGCGCGCGCCATCGCCGCCTTCGGATTCTCGGACAGGCCGAGCGCGAGCGCCAGCAGGAAGAGCGCTTCGGTGTCGGTCGCGCCCTGGCGGTGGACATAGAGGTCGTCCGGGATCAGTTGCTCGACGCTGCGCCGGACCTTGCTCCAGCCGCCGATAGCGCCGTTGTGCATGAAGGCGTCAAGGCCGATGGCGAAGGGATGACAGTTGGCGCGGCTGGTCGCCGTGCCCGTCGAGGCCCGGACATGGGCGAAGAACTGGCGCGCCTCGATCTGCTCCGAGAGGCTCAGCCGGTTCCCGTCGTTCCAGGCGGGCGCCGTATCGCGGAACACGCCGGGCTTCGGCTTCGCGCCCCACCAGGCGACGCCGAAGCCGTCGCCGTTGACGGGCGTCAGTGAGCGCCGCGCCGCCATCGACTGGCGGACAAGCGCGTTTTCCGGCCGCAGCAACAGCGTTTCGAGCGCGAGCGGCGGTCCCTGGTAGGCGAGCCAACGACACATTGCGACTCGAATTCTGCGCCCGCGCCGCGCCGCCGCCAAGACTGTGATTTCGGCCATGGGGGCTGGCGGAGATCGCGCCGACGCGCATAGGCTTTCCAAAAAAGCATCAGGGGAGACGCCGCATGCGCATCAACATCGGCCAGATACTGGCGAACCGCGCGATGCGCGATCCGGAGATGGAGGGGCTGGTCGAAACGGCGACCGGTCGGCGCTTCTCCTATCGGGAGATCAACGCCAGCACGAACCGGACGGCGCACATGCTGACCAGCCTCGGCGTCCGGCCGGGCGAACGGGTCGCGCTGCTGATGATGAACGGCGCGGCGTTTTTCGAGTGTTACTTCGCCTGCGCCAAGATCGGCGCCGTCGCCGTGCCGCTCAACTGGCGGCTGACCGCGCATGAGTTGACCTTCATCCTCGGCGATTCCGGCGCCGGCATCCTGATCTATGACGCGGATTTCCAGGATGTCGTCGCGGCTCTGCGTGGCGGCGGGGAGACGGCGGTCCAAACCTGGCTCGAAGTCTCCGGCGATTATGCGCGCCTATGCGCCGCCGCGCCAGACCATGAACCGGCGCCGGGCGCGTTCGACGACGACGACCTGTTCATCATGTACACCTCCGGCACGACCGGCCTGCCCAAGGGCGCGCTGCATTCCCACCGGACGGCGTTCTGGGCGCTGCTCAACATGATCTCGACTTGCGACATGCGGGTCGGCGACCGCTTTTCCGTCGTCGTGCCGATGTACCATATCGCCGCGCTCGCCCCGATCATGCTCGTTGTCTATGGCGGCGGCGCGGTCGTGCTGATGCGGTCCTTCGATCCCGAAGGCATGTGGCGCGTCACCCGCGAGGAGCGGATCACCGCGACGCTCGCCGTGCCGGCGATGCTGGGCTTCATGCTGCAAGTCCCGTTGCCGCCCCCCGACGACTATGCGCAATTGCGCTGGATCATGAGCGGCGCGTCGCCGGTCCCCGTGGCGCTGATCGAGCGCTACCGCGAGATCGGCATCGAAATCCACCAAGTCTATGGCCTGACCGAGTGCTGCGGCCCCGGCTGCCTGATCAGCCCGGCCGACGCGATGGCGCGCATCGGCTCGACCGGCCGGCCCTTCTTCCACACCGAAATCCGCCTGATCGACGCAGAGGGTCAGGACGTCCCGCCCGGAACGCCGGGGGAGGTGCTGCTGAAGGGCGGTCAGGTGATGAAGGCCTATTGGAACAATCCGGACGCCACGGAGACGACGATCCGGGACGGCTGGCTGCACACCGGCGACGTCGCCGTTGTCGACGAAGACGGCTTCGTCACAATTCACGACCGCATCAAGGACATGATCATTTCCGGCGGCGAGAACATCTATCCCGCCGAGATCGAGAACGCAGTGCTGACCTGTCCGGGCGTCAAGGAATGCGCCGTGATCGGCGTGCCGAGCGCGCGTTGGGGCGAGTCGCCCCTGGTCGTCGCGGTCAAGGCCGATTCGACCTTGGAGGAGGCGGACGTCTTCAAGGCCTGCGAGGGCCGGCTCGCCCGCTACAAGCAGCCGAAGCTGGTCGCCTTCATCGACGCGATCCCGCGCAATCTTTCCGGCAAGGCGCTCAAGTTCGAATTGCGGAAGCAGTTTCCGGGACCCGCGCCCGAATAGTCCGGCGCTTGCGCTTGCGCGCCGGGTCCGCTCCAATGCGGCCGCCCGGAACATAGCGAGGGATGCCCGCGCAATGAAGGATTCGGATCTGACCCACGGCGCCGCCGTCGCCGCCCGCGTGCGCTACGTCAACGCGGAGTGGAAGGGACGGGACGAGATTCCGCGCATCGGCTCCCGCGAAACCCGGCGCGCGAACACGAGCAGCCAGGACATCATGGTCCATGACGTCCGCCCGGCCTTCGACGCGGGCGAGACGAGCCTCGACGCCTGCGGCTTCACGCTCGGCCATCTGAAGCATGGCGTCGCCGACTTCCGCGACGACGCGGCGGTCGAGCGGCTCTACTACCCGGAGATCAAGAAGCTCGTCCATGAGAAGACGGGCGCCGACCGGGTGCACATCTACAACCACCTCGTCCGCACCGAGACGCCGATCGACTTCAACGACGGCTATGCCCGCTTCGTGCACTGCGACTACAACATCAAGCGCCTCGGCGAGATGTCGGAAGACCTGCTGCGCCGCGACGGGGTCGAGCCGAAGGATGGCTGGATCTACGCCTGGTTCAACACTTGGCAACCGTTCGACAATCCGGCCTTCCACAATCCGCTCGCCTTCATTGACTGGCGCTCGCTGCCGGAAGACGACGTCATCGACTACTTCTACACCGGCCGCGGCCGCGACAGCCTGGTCGCGGCGCCGGTCTACAACCCGGACCACCGCTGGTGCTATTTCCCGGCGATGACGCCCGAGGAAATCCTGTTGTTCAAGCAGATGGACGGCCGGCCGGACCGCGCGGTTTATTGCCCCCACACGTCCTTCGACAATCCGGCGGCGCCGGAGGATGCGCCGCCCCGACGCAGCATCGAGACGCGCATCCTCGCGGTGTTCGAGCCGAAGTAACTTCGGCTCAGCCGGGCGTCCAGCCGTAGATTCTGGCGAGCGTTCCGCCCATCAGCTTTTCCTTGTCGCTGGCGGAAAAGCGGTCCGTTTCAACGAACGGGCGCACGCCCTGCTCATAGGTCAGAAGGTTCACCGCGCGGGTCCAGTCCGTGCCCCACATGCATCGATCGAGGCCGAAGGCGTCGACGATGCTGCAGACGGGGTCCCAAATGTCGTCATAGGGATAGCCCGTCTTCGAGAGCGTGCAGGCGCCTGAGATCTTGATGGCGATGTTGGGTTTTTCGGCGAGCTTCAGCACGTCCGGCAGGTCGGCGAAGGGCGCATCGGGCGCGGGCGGGTCGAACGGCTGGTGCAGGCCCAGATGATCGATGACCAATTGCGTGTTGGGATGCCGGTCGGCCATGCCGGCAGCGGCGTCCATCGCCCCCCAGCAGAGCAGGTTGACCGGCTGGCCCGACTCGCCCGCGGCGTCGAGCGTCGCTTTGACCCCCGGCCCCTGCGGATCGACCGTGGCGCCGAGCGCCATCATGATCCGGACCCCGACGGTCCCTTCCGTCTTGCCCCAATCGGCGACGACTTCGCCGACATCGGGCCGGGTCGTGTCGACCGGTTTCACCAGCGCGAAGCGCTTCGGGTGCTGCTTGTAGACTTCGAGCGCGTAGCTCGCGTCGAACCGGTACATCGCGTAGGGCGAGACCAGGATGGCGCCTGCGACGCCGACGTCGTCCATCGCCTTCACCATGTCGTCGCCGGTAACTTCCTTCGGTCCCGCGAGCGTGCCGATCCAAGGCCGTTCCGGCCGGTCGCGCTCGTAGCAATGGACCTGACAGTCGATGATCTGCATGGGAGGTATCTTCCTTCGTTCAGCCGGGCGCCCAACCGTAGACCTTCGTGATCGTGCCGCCCATGAGCTTTTCCCGGTCGGCGTCCGAAAGCCTGTCCGTCTGGCGGAAAGCTTCCACGCCCTCCTTGTAGGTCAGCACTTCCGAGGTGCGCGTCCAGTCCGTGCCCCACATGCAGCGGTCGAGGCCGAAGGCGTCGATGATGCGCATCACCGGGTCCCAGATGTCGGGATAGGGGAAGGGCTCGCGGGCGAGGGTGCAGGCGCCCGAAATCTTGATCGTGACGTTCGGGAACTTCGCGAGCTCCAGCACGGTCGGCAGGTTCTGAAAGGCGTTCTCCGGCGCCGGCGGCTGGTAGGGCTGCTTGATGCCGAGATGGTCGATGACGAAGGTCGTGTCGGGATGCGCCTTGGCGAGCGGGATGGCGACGGAGGGATCGCCCCAGCAGAGCGTGTTGACCGGCATGCCGTTCGCCGCCGCCGCCTTGAGCGCCGTCGCGACCCCGTCGCCCGCGGGATCGACGCCGCCCCGGTCGAGCAGAACGCGGACGCCGACCGTGCCGTCCAAGCGCGCCCATTCCGCGATGTCCTCCGCGAGGTCCGGGCGGGTCACATCGACCGGCTTCACCAGGCAGAAGCGGTTCGGATGCTGCTTGTAGACCTCCAGCGCATATGACGGATCGAACCGGTACATGCTGTAGGCCGAGACGAGGATGGCGCCGTCGACGCCGACGGCGTCCATCGCCTTCACCATCTGGTCGCCGGTCGCCTCCTTCGGCCCGGCGAGCGTGCCGACCCAGGGCCGTTCCGGCCGGTCGCGTTCATAGGCGTGGACTTGGGAATCGATGACGGGCATGGGGCTTCCTTCCGGGCCGGCGGTTCTGCCGGCTGGTTATTCGCTGATCAGGGACATCAGGTCCCGTTCGGGCCGCGTGCCGTCGAGCGTGCTCGTCAGGAACTCGACGCTGAAGTCGAGCTCGTCGATCGGCACGGCCGGATGCAGGCCGGCATTGGCGTGCAGGCGTTTGTCCTTCGAAGAGAACGCGTCGAAGAGCGCGAGGCATTCCTCGCGCGTGAAAAGCTCGTCCTCAAGCTGCATGATGAAGAATACGGGACACGCAATCGCCTTCGCCGCTGCTTCGATGGTCGGCCGGTAGTGGGCGGGCTTCGAGACGAGGCCCATCAGCCCCAGCACGGCGACGGCGATGCGCGGCTCGGCGGCGACGAAGGGCGCGCCGTAGATCGTGCCCATGGAGAGGCCCCAGTATCCGACCGGCCCCCGGCCGACTTCCGGCAGGGCCTGCATGGCGTCGAGCGCGAGCTTCCAGTCGCGCACCATGTCCTCGACCGTGCCTTCGCGTTCCCATTCCGGCCAGAACGCCTCCCGGCCGCCGGGGCCGACCTGGCGGCGGCCGTGCACCGGCCCGTCGAGGGAGAGGCCGAAATAGCCGTTCTCCCGCGCCATCCGGCTGGCGAGCCGGGGCGTCGGGCGCTGGTGGCGGTTGCCGGAGGCGCCATGGCCGAAGCAGACCAGCGGCGCGCCGGGGTTCGTCTCCGCACCGGACCATAGGACGCCCGTCACCGGGCGGTCCGGCGCGTGGATCGTGAACTCCCGGTACTGCGCGTCGCGCGCCTCCACCGTCTCCAGCCATTCCAGGCGCGGCGTCGCCGGCATGTCCATCCTCTGTCTCCCAAGGGCGTCAGTTTCGGACAGTCTTGCCGAAAGCGGCGGCCGTCGCCAGACCGCGGCCCATAGGCGCCGGCGGCCGGGCGTGCCTAGAATTGGGCGACAGACACGCAGGGAGAGGAAACCCCATGTCCGCCAGCCTGAATGGCAAGGCCGCCGTCACCGGGATCGGCGAGTCCGCCTTTTCGCGCGGCTCCGACAAGAGTTCGATCGCGCTGATGATGGAAGCGTCGCTGAAGGCGATCGCCGACGCCGGGCTCGATCCGAAGGAGATCGACGGCGTCATTCCCTACGCGCTCGGCCCCGTCGCCGAGGACATCATGACAAATCTCGGCCTGACCGACGTCCGCTTCTCCGCGCAGACGCCGATGGGCGGGGCGAGCGCGGTTGCGGCCCTGCAATGCGCCGCCGCCGTGATTTCGGCCGGCCTCTGCAACCATGTCCTGCTGGCGCTCGGCCGGCGGGGATATTCCGACGCCCGCGTCGCGACCCGGCTCGGCGCGATGCCGCAGTTCCATGTCGTCGCCGAATTCGAGAACCCGGCCGGCGCCATCGCGCCCGCCCAGCTCTACGCGCCGATGGCGCGGCGGCACATGGAGCTCTACGGTACCACGGCCGACCAGTTCGCCGAAGTCGCCATCGCCATGCGGCAGCATGCCATGCTGAACGACAACGCGATCATGCAGAAGCCGCTCACGGTGGAGGACCATCACCAGAGCCGCATCATCTCCGACCCGTTCCGCCTGTTCGACTGCAGCCTGGAAAGCGACGGCGCCGCCGCCGTGGTGGTGAGCGCGGCCGACCGGGCGAAGGACAGCCGCGCGCCGATCTCCATCATCGGCGTCGCCGAGGGCCACCCGGACTCGCCGAGCGTCATCACCCAGCGCCCGGACATCACGAAGCTCGGCCTCGCCAAGGCGGCGCCCCGGGCGTTCGAGATGGCGGGCGTCGCGCACAAGGACATCGACGTGGCGCAGGTCTACGACTGCTTCACCTTCACCGTGATCTGCGAGCTGGAGGACATGGGCTTCTGCAAGAAGGGCGAGGGCGGGGCCTTCGTTGAAG
>DAINCG010000006.1:18443-19742 GCA_036732525.1 Pseudomonadota bacterium
GCTGTCCCAGGCGCACATCGCCGGCATGAACCACATCACGGAGCTTGTCCGGCAACTGCGCGGCGAGGCCGGGCGCGCCCAGGTGAAGGACGCGACGACGGGCCTCGTCACGGGCTATGGCGATCTCGGCGACGGTTCGATCGCCATCATGCGGCGGGCGGCCTGAACCGATGAGCGAGACATCCATGAGCCAGACCTACGACAAGCCGCTGCCGACGCCGACGATCGAATCGAAGCCCTACTGGGACGGGCTGAACGAAGGCCGGCTCTTGATCCAGACCTGTGCGGACTGCGGCAAGCTCCGCCACTATCCGCGCCCCGTCTGCGACGCCTGCTATTCGATGGAGGTCGAATGGACCGAGGCGTCCGGCAAGGGAACGCTCTATAGCTGGACGGAGACGCACCATCCCTTCCACGTCGGCTTCCGGGGCGACCTCCCCTACATCCTGGCGACCGTCGACCTGGACGAGGGCGTTCGCCTGCAATGCCGCCTGATCGGCGCGAAGCTGGAGGACCTGAAGCTCGGCCAAAAGGTCGAGGTCGTGTTCGAGCGCGTCACGGACGAGGTGACGCTCCCCATGGTCCGGCTGGCGGAGTAGCGGCGATGGGCGAAGACGATATGGGCCTCGCCGGCAAGGTCGCCGTCGTCGCGGGCGGCGGCGCCAAGGGCGACGGCATTGGCAACGGCCGGGCGGCCTGCATCCTCCTGGCGCGCGCCGGGGCGAAGGTCGTCGTGGTCGACCGGGACGAGGCGTTGGCCAAGCGCACGGTCGAGATGATCGAGGCCGAAGGCGGGACGGCGCTGGCGGTCGCCGCCGATGTCACGGCGGGCAAGGACTGCGCGCGCGTCGTCGAAGCGGCGACGGAGGCCTATGGCGGCATCGACGTGCTCGACAACAATGTCGGCATCGGCAGCCGGAAGTCCGTCATCGAGGAGGATCCGGACGAGTGGGAGCGGGTGATGCACGTCAACGTCCGCTCGATCTTCATGCTCTCGAAGCACGTCATCCCGGTCATGGTCGCCCGCGGCGGCGGGGCGATCGTCAACATCTCCTCGATCTCGGCCCTTCGGCCGCGCGGGCTGACCGCCTATTCGGCCTCCAAGGGCGCGGTGATCGCGCTCTCGCGGGCGATGGCGGTCGACCATGCGAGCCAGGGCGTTCGGGTCAACTGCATCGCGCCGGGGCCGGTGCTGACGCCGATGGTCGGCGGCGCCGACATGGAGCCGGACCGCCGCGAGATGCGCCGCAAGGCCTCGCCGCTCGGCATGGAGGGCACGGGCTGGGACATCGGCAACGC
>DAINCG010000006.1:19795-24552 GCA_036732525.1 Pseudomonadota bacterium
CACCGGCCAGACCCTCGTCGTCGACGGCGGCGTCACGATCAGCGCGGCGGCGAGATAGAGGACCGACGAATGGACGAGATCGTCATCGCCTGCGGCGCCGGTTTCGCCGGCGACCGCACAGACCCGGCCGTCAGGCTGGCGGAATCGGGCCGGGTGCAGGCGATCGGGTTGGAGTGCCTGGCCGAACGCACCATCGTGCCGGGCCTCCGCGCCCGGCAGGCGAACCCGGATGCGGGCCACGATCCCCGGCTCGACCGGCGGCCGCGGCCGCTTTTGCCGCCGGCCTATAGGAACGGCTGCCGGGTGCTCTCGAACCTCGGCTGCGCCAATCCGCGGGCGGCGGGCGTCAAGATTGCGCGGCTCGCGTCGGAGGTCGGCTGCAAGGGAATGCGCGTCGCGGCCGTCGTCGGCGACGACGTCATGGCGCTGGCGGACCAAGTCCAGTGGGACGATCCGATCGACGGCAGCCTGCTCGGCGCCCATGCCTATCTGGGTCTCGACGCGATCCGGCCGGCGGTCGAGGAGGGGGCGGACGTGATCGTGACCGGGCGGGTCGCGGACTCGGCCCTCTTCTCCGCCGCGGCGTGGCCGGCGCTCGACCAAAGCATGGCGGCGATCGCGGGCGCCACCACGCTCGGCCATCTGCTGGAATGCTCGGGCCAGGTGACCGGCGGCAATTTCGAGATGCCGGACGGCGCCAGCCTCTCGGCGGCGGACTTCGCCAACCTGGCCTATCCGCTCGCCCGTGTCTTCCCGGACGGCACGGCGGAGATCGGCCTGCTCGACGGGGAGCCGGGCCGGGTCGACGTGCTGACCTGCACCCTGCAGCTTCTCTACGAGGTGCATGACCCGTCGCGGTATTTCACGCCCGACGGCGTGCTCGACTTCACCGGCGTTCGCTTCGAGGAAGTGGGCCGGAATCGCATCCGCATGTCCGGCGCCCGCGCCGCGCCGAAGCCCCAGACGCTGAAGGTCTCCGGCTTCGTCGAACAGCCGGGCTTCGTCGCCGACATCGAGATCGGCTTCGCCGGGACCCATGCGCTCAACCGCGCCCGGGTCGCCCGCGACGCGCTCCGCATGCGGCTCGACGATTTCGCGGACGACGACATCCGCATCGATCTGGTCGGCGTCGACTCGACCCTGGGCGCCGCTTCCCTGCCGCCGGCGAACCGGATGCCGGAGGCCCGGCTCCACGTCTCCGCCCGCTGCCCGGACGCCGAGGTCGCCCAGATCGTCGAGGACGAGGTCTACGCCCTCACCATCTCCGGCCCCGCCGGCGGCGGCAGCGTGCGCAGCGAACGCCGGCCGAGGCTCGCCGTCATCGACGGCCTGATCGACCGCGACCTGGTCCCGACCGATATCTGCTGGGAGACCGCGGCATGAGGGTCGGCTCCATCGCCGTCGGCCGTTCCGGCGACAAGGGCGCGACGCTCGACCTCACCGTCGTGGCGCTCGACGCCGAAAAGTACCGCATCCTCGAAGCCGCCCTGACCGAGCCGGTCGCCCAGGCCGCGATCGCGAAGGTGATGCCGGGGACGCTGAAGCGCTACCCGGTCCCGGGCCTGAACGCCCTCAAGTTCGTGATCGAAGACGCGCTGCCGGGCGGCGTCTACGCCACGCTCCACGCCGGCCTCCACTGGCAGAAGGCGGCGATCTGGGTGTTGTTGGATTTGGAGTTGGAGGAGGTTGGTTAGGGAGCAAGCCGACTTCCGGAAGCTCCCAACAGTTCGTCCCTCTGAGGCAACGGTTCTAGCTTCTTAGGGTGGCCAAATTATAGGTTTCTAACTATATAGCTGATAGGCTATGTTTCGTGATGGCTTGGGTTGTATCGTTCTTCGACGAGTTTGAGGAGGAGTTCGCGACGTTCTCCGATGCTGTCCAGGATGCGCTCTTGGCTCGTGCCGGTCTTTTGGAGCGCGAAGGACCGCAGTTGGGAAGGCCGCATGCCGACACCCTCAAGGGTTCGAAGCACGGGCAGATGAAGGAACTTCGATTCAGGGCGGACGATGGCGTCTGGCGCGTCGCCTTCGCGTTCGACCCAAACCGGCAGGCGATTCTGCTGGTGGCGGGCGACAAGTCGGGCGGCAGCGAAAAGTGCTTCTATAGGCGCCTCATCGCCAAGGCGGACGCGCGGTTCGACCGGCACTTGGATCGGCAGAATGGAAGGCAAGCATGACCACGTTGCGTGAAAAGATGGCGGAGTTGTCGCCCGAACGGCGTGCGCGCATCGAGGCCGAAACGGAGCGGCTGCACCAGGAGTATCTGACGCTACAGCAACTCCGAAAAGCGCGGCAGATGACCCAGGTTGAGCTGGCGGAGAAGCTCAATATCCGCCAGGCGACCGTCGCTCAGATGGAGAAGCGGAGCGATCTCATGCTTTCGACACTGCGTAGCTCCGTGGAAGCGCTGGGCGGCCGCCTCAAGCTCGTCGTCGAGTTCCCGAACCATGCGCCGGTCGCGCTTGTTGGGCTCGGGGAGCAGGCTGAAGACCCGGAGAATCAGGCGCGCACAGACTCTCTATCATAAGTTAGATAGTGCGAGCGCTATTGGATGCAGGTCTACGGGATGGGAGACTTGCTCCTGAAATAGAGGTAGCCATTCTGTTTCAGAATCGGTAATGCTCATTTTGAGAAGTGGATAACGCTCATGGACCTATATACGAAGAATGGACGGCCCCTGCAGGTCGTTGGAGATAAAGTCTACAGCCGCTCTGGGTCTATAGTTGGTCGTATCCGTGGTGAGAAGGTCCACGGAACGAGTGGGCGTTACGTTGGAACGATTGTCGGAGATCGTCTCGTCTATCGTTCAACTCATAGCGCGAGCACCGGATCACCCTTTGCTGCCGGGGGTCGAGCCGGAACGGGTCGGGCAAACCGCGCAGGATCAGCCATCTGGGGAGATGAGCCAGACATCCCCTATTGAGAACAAAAGCCCTCGAATTGAAACAGAATTAGCCATTCTGTTTCAATTCGGTTGGGGCGCAAAATCTCTGGAGGTCAATACAATTAAAAATTTTTTTCGGTCAAGGCGGCAGTTCTACGAAGACTTTGGCCGTGTCATTGGCCTCAGTCTGCTAGCAGTAGCTACATCGTTTGTCTGGATTATGCTTGTTTTTGCGAGAAACGCAGCCAGCGGGTTGGATGTAGACGATGTCAATCTTGCCCCAATGGCGCAGGTCGTTTCTGTTCTATTAGCAATCAATTTAATTGTAGTTGGCATTCAATTGACACGCGACTATGATTTATCGGAGATGGTGGCCGCCTTAAAAAGATTGCGCGCGGCATCTCAGGAACCAGATATTTTGAATAGAATTCAATCAAATTGGCCTTCACGAACGAGGGTTGCGTTCCGCAGATCACTTGCCCTCTCCGAATTGAAAGAGTTCATGTTACGCGATCCGGATAATGGTTTCCCCTATTTTACAACACGTTACACGTGGGATGGGGTTTGGTACCGAATCCCAGATTCACCTTTTTCCGACTTGAAAGCAGATGATCAAGTTTTTGCAACAGGCAGCCTCCACGAAGTACTTGTTTGCGCTCTTGAAGTTCTTTCTGTATACACGCGTATGCTTGATAGAGGATTATTTATTTCGAATGAAAACCGTGGGGTCAATGGATGTATTTGGTGTCATCGTGGTATAAGAGAATTTAGAATTGAAACATCAATAGACAAGTCGCCCATTCTGACGAGATCAATTTCCATCGAGCATGCCCGGTCAGCAATTAACCTAGCAGTCAGTGTTGGTTTTTTAGTACAATACGAAATGCGCGATCATGAAGAGAATTTGCACAATGACCCGCTGCGGGGAGCAGAGTTCATAAAGGAATGTGCGGAACTCTTGATTTGGATTTTCTATATGAAATCCAAATTAGATATTGTTAGATTGCATATGATTGCATTGAAGTCAGAAAATTCATTTACGGGAAATCTATGGGATTCTATGAAACTAAAAGAGGATTGGGATGAAACCTTCGAGGCCCGAGATAAATTTTTAGAACTTCAAAATATTGGCAGAAATCAATCTGCCACACGTAAAAAAGTTGCTCAACTCTACATGTCTAGTGTGCTTACTGTTGCTTCTAGTACGATGTTTTTAGTTGTATATGCGCTTGGCGCACCAATATTTCATGAGAAATCCTCATTTTTGGCCCAGTCATTGATTGGATTGTCATATTTTCTGGGTGTTACTTCTGTTCTTGTCGCTGTAGTATTTGTCATTGAATTGATTATAAAAAAATAGTTAGGTAGTCCGAGATTGGAAATAAGACTCGTGAGTGTGGGAGATGGTTCATCTCCCGCCCTGAAACACTTTGGGCCAATTCTGTTTCTGCGGATAGGGGATTTCGTTATGTCGCAATCCTCTCAACTCGTTGAAAAGCCGCGATTCCGCTCAGGCGTGCTCTGGCTGAATGAAACAGTTTTGCGCTGTTCTGTTTCTGGCTACCAGAAGCCATTCACAAATTGGCGGAACCGCGACGTAGCGCGTCGGATCGCAGCTTTGTCAGAGCGGTCACTCGCGCGCGTTCAGGCGTCGCCAGATCGAAGGTGCGAAAGATGCACAGAGTACCGGCGGATGAGCGAAGCCAAGACAGGCAAACTTGCCGGGACTGATCACACCGATCTCAACACGGCAGCCCTCACCCAATACTCATAGCCAATACCCGACTGATTTCCGTCATCGAACGCCCGCTCTCCTCCCGCCAAGCGTTGAACGCCGCCTGGGCCTGGGCCAGCGCCTTCTTCGACGTTGGCGT
>DAINCG010000007.1:0-14950 GCA_036732525.1 Pseudomonadota bacterium
GGCGGGTCGGCGGCGACGTCCTGGATCGCCTGCACCATGGGGGCGTAGCCGGTGCAGCGGCAGAGGTTGCCGGAAAGCTCCTCCCGGATGCGCTTGGCGTCGGCGCCGGGCAGGCGGGTCACGATGTCGTAGGCGGTCGCGAGCACCCCCGGCGTGCAGTAGCCGCATTGCAGGCCGTGGCGGACGCTGAAGGCGTTGCGGAGCGCGGCCATCACCGGATCGTCGTCGAAGTCCTCGATCGTCCGAACGTCCGCGCCGTCGGCGGCGACGGCGAAGGTGATGCAGGACCGTTCCGGCTGGCCGTCGACGATGACGGTGCAGGCGCCGCACACGCCATGCTCGCAGCCGATATGGACGCCCGTGCAGTCGAGATCCTCGCGGAGGAAATCGGCGAGATGGGTGCGGGGCGCGACGTCGCGGGTGACGGTCTCGCCGTTGACGGTCAGGGTCACGCTGGTCATGCCGCGCTCCCGTTCGCGATGCGCGCGGCCCGCGTCAGCGCTTCCGCGTGGAGGCGCCGGGCCGCCGGCGCGAGGTCCGGGGCTTCCCGGCCGACGATGTCGTCGGCGGACGCCGGGTCGTCCAGGAGGCCGGCGGCGTCCCGGATCAGGATGGGCGGGCGCTCGGCGGCGCCGATGACGGCGCGGGTCTCGCCGCGATCCGGGTCGTGCAGCACGCAGCCGATCGCCTTCGCGAACTCGCCGATCTTCCGACAGAACTTCCAGTAGCCCCATTTGGCGGCGGCGCCCCGCTTCGGCAGGCGAACGCCGGTCAGGATTTCGGCCGGGCCGAGTGCGACGGTGAAGGGCGCCTGGACGAAGTCTTCCATCTGAACGTCGCGAGCGCCCTCCGGCCCATGAACCCGGACCGCGGCGCCGAGCGCCAGGAACGCGCTCGGCCAGTCGGCGGCCGGGTCGGCATGGGCGAGGCTGCCGCCCACGGTGCCGCGATTGCGGACCGCCCGGTAGGCGATGCCGCGCGCAATGGGCGCGAGCCAGCCGGGCGTCGGATCGTCGGCGCGGCCATCCTCGATCGCGGCGTGGGTCAGGCCGGCGCCCAGGACGATGGCGTCGCCGTCCTCGGAACTGCCGGCGAGGTCGGGGCAGCGACGTACGTCGATAAGTCTCGCGGGCCGGGCGACGCGGAGGTTCAGCATCGGGCCGAGCGACTGGCCGCCGGCGATCAGCTTGGCGTCGGGTCCCGCTTCCTGCAGCAAGCGGACAGCGTCCGCCGCATCCCATGCGCGGGCGTATTCGAATGCGGCGGCCTTCATGCTGCGCCCTCTCGCCGGGCGGCGGCCAGGGCGTCGAGCACCCGCTCCGGCGTGATCGGCGACTGGGTGATGCGCACGCCGAAGCTCTTCAGCGCATCGTTGACCGCGTTGGCGATGGCGGCCGGCGGCGCGATCGCCCCGCCTTCGCCCAGGCCCTTCTGGCCGAAGCGGGAATAGGGCGACGGCGTCTCCATGTGCAGGATGCGCGCGGCGGGCGTCTCGGCGGCGCCGGGCAGGTGATAGTCCGCGAGCGTCGAGGCGAGCGGCTGACCGGCCGCGTCATAATTCATCTCCTCGAAGAGCGCGGTGCCGACGCCCTGGGCGAGGCCGCCCATGATCTGGCCGTCGACCACGAGCGGGTTCAGCAGCGTGCCGCCGTCCTCAACGATCACGTAGTCCAACACCTCGACGTCGCCGAGCGTCGGATCGACGGCGACCAGTGCGGCATGGCAGGCATAGGAGAAGGTGCCGTGATCGTTCGGCGCCATCCGATAGCCTTCGGTGGCCTCGAGGCCCGCCGGGTCGACGTCGGGCGGCAGTTCCTGCGGCCGGCGGTACCAGGCGTAGGCCACGTCCTTCAGGCTGACCGAGGCGTCGCCGAGCCGGACTTCGCCGCCTTCGAGGCGCGCATCGGCGGCGCGGCCCTGGAGAAGATGCGCGCCGATCGCGAGGATGCGTTCGCCGAGCTTCTCGCAGGCGGTCGCGACAGCGCCGCCCGCCATGACGCCGCAGCGCGAGCCCCAGGTGCCGGTGGAATAGGGGGTGAGCGCGGTATCGCCATGCACGACGCGGGTCTTGGCGACGTCGACGCCGATGATCTCCTGCGCGACCTGGGCGAGCGTCGTCTCCATGCCCTGGCCGTGGGAATGGGCGCCGATGCGCACTTCGAGGCCGCCGTCGGGCGTCAGCCGTGCGGTCGCCTGCTCGAAGCCTGGCACGAATGGGATGCCCCAGCCCGAATAGACGCTGGTGCCGTGGGCGGCCTGCTCGCAGTAGATGGCGAAGCCGACGCCGACATGGCGGCCGTCCGCCTCCGGCGTCGCCTGGCGCGTGCGGATGGCCTTCAGGTCAATGGCGTCGACGGCGCGGCGGACGGCTTCGGGGTAGTCGCCGCTGTCGAAATGCTTGGCGACGACGTTGTCGAAGGGCATCTGCTCCGGCTTCACCAAGTTCTTCAGGCGGAAGTCGGTCGGCTCCATGCCGAGTTCGTTCGCGAGCGCGTCGATCAGGAGTTCGAGCGCGAAGCACACCCCCGTCCGAGCGACGCCGCGATAGGGCAGGATGCCCGGCTTGTTGGTGCAGGCGGAGAAGGTGTTGCAGGCGAAGCCCGGAAAGTCGTAGGCGCCCGGCAGGATCGAACCGACCTGCGCGCCCTCCAGGCAGGCGGAGAACGGGTAGAGCGAATAGGCCCCGGCGTCGACGATGGCGTCGCATTCGATCGCGAGCAGCTCGCCCTCGGCGCTGGCATAGCCCCGGATGTCGTAGCTGTGCTCCCGGCAATTCGCGTTGGCGGTCAGTTGCTCGCGCCGGTCCTCGATCCAGCGCACCGGCCGACCGAGCTTCATCGCGAGCCAGCCGAGCGTCACGTCCTCCGGCGTCAGGATGCCCTTGTAGCCGAAGCCGCCGCCGACGTCGGGCGAGACGATGCGGACCTGGCCTTCCTCCAGCCCGAGGCATCCCGCGAGACCGGACCGGATGACGTGCGGCATCTGCTGGCCCATCGTCATGGTGAGCAGGCCGAGGCGGGTGTCGAATTCTGCGAGCGTGCCGCGTCCCTCGATCGGCGCCATCGACTGGCGGGCCGTGCGCAGCTTCAGGCGCGCCGTGACGGCCGCTGCGGCCTTCAGCGGCTCGATGTCGGCGGCGCCGGTCGACCGGCTTTCCAGAAAGACGTTCTCGGTCCAGTGCTCGTGGATCAGGGGCGCATCGGGCGCACGGGCGGCCGACATCTCGACGACGGCGGGCAGTTCCTCGATTTCGAGCTCGATCGCTTCGGCGAGGTCCTCGGCCTCCGCGCGGGTCGGCGCGAGGCAGACGGCGATCGGCTCGCCAACATGCCGCACCTTGTCCCTGGCGAGCGCCCATTGGTCCGAACCCCGGAAGCCCGGCAGCTTCGAGTCCGCCCGGATGGCGGCCACGCCCTCAAGGTCGGCGGCGACGAACACGCGGTCCTCGGCGCCCGCGGGCTTCCTGACCGACAACAGCCGGCCGTGCGCCACGGGCGAGCGCAGGAACGCCGCCTCCAGCATCCTCGGCGCCTTGATGTCGCCGACGAAGCGGCCGCGGCCCCGGAGAAAGCGGTCGTCCTCCTTGCGGCGGACGCGCGCGCCCACGCCGCCGGAGGTTTCAATCGTCTCGGTCATGGCGATCACCCAGCAGTTCGCCCGATTATAGCAATTCGCATGCCATGGCGTCGGGCATTGCAGCCGCCCGTCTCGGCGGCATCCGCCGGAGCGGATTGCTTGCGGCTTGGACCGGCGCGCCCAAAAAATAAGCAATCGCAAGTATGCTTGTGATTGCCGTTCGCCCCCAATCTAGTCGATCGGCTCTTCGACCCAACCCGCGTCGGTCAGCTGCAGCAGCGGGGAGCGGAAGAGGAACTGCACCCGGTCGCGGAGGTCCGGACGTTCCGCTGCCAGCGCAGTTTCCCAGACGGTCGACTGCGCCATGGCGAACGCCAGGCCGACGATCGTGGCGCCGGCCGCTTCCGCCAGGCGGGCGGCCGCCAGGATCGTCGTGCCGGAACTGATCGTGTCGTCGACCAGGATCGCGCGCTTGCCTTCGACCTTGGGGCGCAGGTTCGGATCCATATAGAGGCGCTTGCCGTCGTCCGGCGAGGTGATCGAACGCACGGGCACGGACAAGTCCGCGTCGTACCAGAACTTCCGTGACGTCCCGAGCGGCGCGTAGGCCGAATGGCCGAGCGCGCGGGCAAGGCCGGGCGCCAGGGCGAGACCGAGCGTCGGGAGCGCGATGACGACCTCCGCATCCAGCGGCTTTGCGTTCGCCGCCATGGCCGCGACCAGCACGTCGATAACCTCGAATGCGGCCTGGTTCGGAATGAACGATGCGACCGCCCGGCTCGGGTCGCCGCTCCGTCGGCGGATCGGCAGCGTCAGGATGCGGCCGTCCGGCAGGCGCGCGGGATAGCCGTAGCGATAGGGCGGCGGCGCGGCCGGGCCCGTCTCGATACGCTGCCAATAATGGGTCGTCGGCTCGACGAAGCCGTCCGCGGGCGTGTGCGTGGACAAAGGGCGTCTCGCTGGTTCCGTTCCGCGCAAATCTTAATCGGCGCTCGCAGCTGCGCACAGCATTTCGGCGCCGCAGCAATGCCGGTTCGGAAAAATCCACGCATTTTCAGGCGTTGCGGCGGTGGCACACCGCTTGCTTCGCCCTATCGCAAGCATCCTCGCGATTAACGCCTTGGCGCGTGCCAGAAGGGATACCGCTCATGCAACTGCCGAACTTTGTGCGCTGGACCTTGGCGACGTTGACGGTCTTGACGTTGGCCGTGCTGGCCGTGTTGCCGATCCGCCCGAGCTTCGCGGCCGAGGTCATCCGCATCGGCGCGCCCCTGGCGCTGACCGGCGGGCTTGCGTCGTCGGGCAAGAAGCAGGCGCTCGCCTATGAAGTCTGGCTGGAGAAGGTGAAGGCCGCCGGCGGCATCAAGGTCGGCGACAAGACGTATGATGTCGAACTGATTACCTACGACTACCAGACCGACGGCCAGAAGGCGGCGCAGCTCGCCGAGAAGCTGATCGTCGAGGACAAGGTGCATTTCCTGACGGCGCCGTTCGGCTCCGGCCACACCAAGGTGACGGCGGCGGTCGCGGAGCGTTACGACGTGCCGATCATCGCCGTCGCCTCCTCGGAGCCAGTGCATAACCAGGGCTTCACCAACCTGTTCGGCACCCTGGCGCCGAGCGGCGGGCTGGTCGACGTCATGCTGGAGGAGTTTCCGAAGTCGGTCTCGGGCGTCTCCAAGGTCGCCGTGCTCGGCCGCGAGGACGTCTTCCCGAACATCATGGCCAAGCTGATGGCGAAAAAGGCGCCGGAAGCCGGCTTCGAGCTGGTCTATGAGGGGACGTATCCGGTCGGCGCGATCGACCATTCCTCCAGCCTCGCCGCGATCAAGTCGGCGGCGCCGGAGTGGATCTACGTCACGGGATATTCCCAGGACCTGATCCTGGTGCGCAAGCAGATGGCGGACATCGGCCTCACGGCGCCGATCGTCACGATGATCACCGGGCCCGTCTACAGCGAGTTCACCGAGGCGCTCGGCCCGCTCGCCGAGGGCGTCTCGTCCGCCACTTGGTGGCACTGGGCGACGGCTTACGAAAGCGATGACGTTTTCGGTTCGACCAAGGGCTTCTACGACGCGATCGTCGCCAAGACCGGCGGCGAGGAGCCGGACTACGTGCACGCCTCCTCGGCGGCCGCGCTCGTGGCGCTGCGGATGGCGATCCAGATCGTCGGAAGCCTCGACCGCGCCGCCGTACGCACGGCGCTCAAGGAACTCGACGCGGTCACCTTCTTCGGCCCGATCAACTTCCGGGAGGACGGCATGAACTCCGCCCGGGCCTATCCGCTCATCCAGATCCAGTCCGGCAAGCCGAAGATCGTCTTCCCTGAGACGGTCAAGCAGAGCGACCTTCAGCCGATGAAGGCGGACGGCTGACCGGTCTTCGCGGAAAGGAGAGGGCTCCATGGCAGGCGCATTGAGCGACGCGGAAGTCCGGAAGTTCGAAGAGGAAGGCTATCTCTTCCCGTATCGGGCGCTATCGGCCGAGGACGCCGCCGCCTGCGCCGGGAAGCTCGCCGATTACGAGCGCATCCTCGGTGAGGACCCGCAGCGCTACTTCAAGATCAAGGCGCACATCGCGGCGCCCTGGATGGTCGAACTCGCGCGGAACAAGGCGATCCTCGACGTGGTGGAGTCGCTGATCGGACCGGACATCATGCTGTTCGGCTCCTCGCTTTTCGCGAAGCGCGCCAAGGACAGCCGCTTCGTCTCCTGGCATCAGGACAGCGCCTATTACGGGCTCGATCCCCACAACGAGGTCACTGTCTGGGTCGCCTTCACGCCGAGCCGGAAGTCGAACGGCTGCCTCAGGGTCATACCCGGCTCGCACCGGGGTCCGGACAAGTCGCACGAAGAGACCTACGACCCCGAGAACCTCCTGGCGCGCGGCCAGACGATCCGGGATATCGACGACGACCAGTCCGTCTACATGGAACTGGAGGCGGGCGAGTTCTCCGTTCACCACGAACGGAGCGTGCACGGCTCGCTCGGCAATCAGAGCGGCGAACCCCGGATCGGCCTCGCCTTCTTCTACATGCCGGCCGCGACCCGTTCGACGATCGGCCGGCGCCCGGCGCTCCTCGTTCGCGGCGAGGACAGGTTCAAGCACTGGGACGAGGACGTGCTGCCGACGCGCGATCTCGATCCCAAGACCCTCGAAATCCTGAAGGCGGCCTGGGCCAGCTACCAGGACCGGGCGGTCAAGCAGGCGGCGGCGGTCGAGCCGCACTGACCGTTCGGCGCCGGCGATGCGCCGGCCCGCAAAGCCATCACACAATGGGAGACTGACGATGCAATTCATTGGAACTCGGGGCCTGAAGGCGCTGGCGCTCGCCGGGGCCGCCACGGCCGCGCTGGGGCTCGCGGCCCCCGCCGTCGCCGACGTCATCAAGATCGGCGCGCCGCTCGCGCTGACCGGCGGCCTCGCCGACGAGGGCAAGAAGCAGAAGATCGCCTACGACATGTGGCTGGAGCGGGTGAACGCCGCGGGCGGCATCCAGGTCGGCGACAAGAAGATGCCGGTCGAACTGGTCGTCTACGACTATCAGACCGACGGCAAGCGCGCGGGGCAGCTCACCGAGAAGCTGATCACCGACGACAAGGTGAACTTCATCACGGCGCCCTTCGGCTCCGGCCACACCAAGATCGCGGCCGGCGTCGCGGAGCGCTACGGCATCCCGATCATGGCCTCCGTCGCGTCGTCGGAATCGGTCTACGACCAGGGTTTCCAGAACCTGTTCGGGACGCTCGCGCCGAACTCGGGCCTGACCGAGAACATGATGCAGCTCTTCAAGGCGAAGATTCCGGACGCCAAGACGGTCGCGATCCTCGGCCGCGAAGACGTCTTCCCGAACGCCATGGCGAAGGCGCTTGCGACGGGCGCGCCGGCGAACGGCTACGAGGTCGTCTATGACGAGCGCTATTCGGTCGGCGCGCTCGACCATTCGGCCGCGCTCAGCGCGATCAAGTCGTCGGGGGCCGATTGGGTCTACGTCACGGGCTACACCCAGGACCTGGTGCTGATCCGGAAGCAGATGGCCGACCTCGCCATCGACGCGAAGATCATCACGATGATCACGGGCCCCGCCTACAAGGAATTCGTCGACGCGCTCGGGCCTCTCGCCAATGGCGTCAATTCGGCGAGCTGGTGGCACCACGCGACCACCTACGAGAACACCGACGACGTGTTCGGTTCGACCCAGGCCTTCTACAAGGCGTTCCTGGATCAGGAAGGCAGCGATCCGGACTACGTCCACGCGTCCTCCGCCGCCGCCCTTTCGGCTCTGCAGGCCGCGATCGAGAAGGCGGGCTCCATTGAGCCGGAGAAGGTGCGCGCCGCGCTCCGTGATCTTTCGATCACGACGTTCTATGGCCCGATCGACTTCGGCGCGAACGGCATGAATGGCGGCCGCGATCTGCCGATCATCCAGGTGCAGGACGAGAAGGTGGTCGTGCTGTTCCCGGAGGCGATCAAGCAGGCGGACATGGCGGCGTTCTGAGCCGCAACCGCCCGTTCGATTGACCAAAGAGACCGGCCCGCCGCCATGGGCGGCGGTCCGGTCCGAGCCTCACTGGAGCATTCCATGCCGCTGTTGCCGTCGCTGCCGGAAGACGCCCTGGTCAAGGACGTCTATCCCCTCAATCCGGAGATGTTCCGCCACTGGTGCATCGTCGAGCAGGCGATCATGCGCGGCCCGTCGGAATTCACCGCCGGCGAGCGCGAGGTCATGGGCGCGTTCGTCTCCAAGCTGAACGAATGCACCTACTGCTGGAGCTCGCACTCCGAGGCGGCCAAGCATCTGGGCGCCGATCCGGAACCCATCGCCGCGCTCCTGGACGACATCGAAACGGCCCCCGTGTCCGAGAAGATGCGGCCGGTCTACCGCTATCTGAAGAAGCTGACCGAGACGCCCTACAAGATGGTCCAGTCGGACGCCGACGCGGTGCTCGCCGCCGGCTGGTCCGAGCGGGCGCTGCATGACGCAATCATGGTCTGCTGCTGCTACTCATTCATGAACCGCTTGGCCGACGGCCATGGCCTGCCGTCCGACCCCGCGCTCTTTGCGATGCGGGGCAAGCGCCATGCGGAGGAGGGCTACGTCGCCCAGTACGCCGGCGAGACGGCGGCGGAATAGCGGGCAGGTCCGGAAAACCAGCGCATGGACATTCAGACAATCCTGAACGGGCTAGTGCTGGGCGGTCTCTACGCCTGCATCGCCGTCGGTTTCTCCCTGGTCTGGGGCGTGTTGAACGTGATCAACATGCTGCACGGCTCTTTCATCATCCTGGGGGCGTACCTCGCCTACTTCGCCCATCAGACGTTCGGGGCGCATCCCTTCATCAGCCTGCCGTTCGTCGCGTCGATCCTGTTCGTGTTTGGCTATGTCGTGCAGCGCGGCGTCATCAACCGGGTCGTCTCCAGCCCGGTCCTCATCACGCTGGTGCTGACCTTCGGCCTCGACATGATCCTCTACAATCTGATGGTCCTTGGCTTCACCGCGACGCCCCGCCGGCTCGTGCTGGACATGGGGCGCATCGAGATCCTGGGCGCGACGCTGCCGGTCGACCGGCTGGCGGCCATGGCGCTCGCGCTCGCGCTGACGGGCATTCTCTTCCAGGTGCTGCGCGGCTCGCGCATCGGCCGGGCGATCGTCGCCGTGCGCATGGACCGGGACGCGGCGGCGCTGATGGGCGTGCGCGCGCCGGAGGTCTACGGCATCACCTTCGGCATCGGCGCCTTCATGGCGGGCGCCGCGGGCGCGCTGCTCGCCGTCGTGTTTCCGTTCTCGCCCGCGATGACGGGCCTCTTTCTTGGCAAGGCGTTCATCGTCTGCGTCATCGGCGGTCTCGGCAGCGTGCCGGGCGCGCTGGCGGGCGGCTTGGCGCTCGGATTGATCGAAAGCGGGGCGGGGGCGCTGATCGGGCCGCAGGAAGCCATTCTCGCGGGCTTCGTCGTGATGCTGGCGCTGCTGGTCTTCCGGCCGACCGGGCTGCTCGGCAAGGCGGGCTACGAATGATCGTCCTGACCGGACGCCGCAAGATCGGCCTTGCCGGGGTCGCGCTCGCCGTCGCGGCGCTCGTGGCGCTGCCGTTCGTCGGCGACAACTATCTCGTCCGGCTCGCAACCTTCGTCTGCCTCTACGCCACACTGGCGCTCGGCTGGAACCTGATCGGCGGCTATGCCGGCTATCCGTCCTTCGCGACGGCCGGGTTCTACGGGCTCGGCGCCTATATCGGCGCGCTCTGCCAGAACGCGGGCGTGCCGATGCCGATCGCCTGGGCGATCGCGGGCCTGGGCGCCGCCGCTTTCGCCGGCGCGATCGGCCGCACGATCCTGCGCATGAAGGGCCACTACTTCGCCGTCGGCTCGATCGCGCTGGTCGAAGTGCTGCGTCTGCTCGCCTCGATCTTCTCGGACGTGACCGGCGGCGGCATGGGCCTCAACCTGCCGATCCTGCGCGGCGGCCCCGACTATGCCGGCATGGTTTTCCTTTATGCGATGCTGGCGCTGGCGGTCCTCGCCTTCATCGCGACGCTGCTGGTCGACGGCGGACGGCTCGGCTTCGGGCTTCGCTGCATCCAGCAGAACGAGGACGCCGCCAACATGCTGGGGGTCAACGTCGACGCCATGAAGACGGCCGCCTTCGCCCTGTCCGCGCTCTTCTGCGGCGCGGCCGGGTCGATCTATGCGTCCTGGGTGGCGTATATCGATCCGACCGACGCATTCTCGATCCTGCTGACTTTGAAGGTGCCGGTGATGACGCTGCTCGGCGGCGCCGGGTCGTTGTTCGGGCCGCTTGTTGGCGTCCTGGCGTTCATGACGCTGGAAGAACTGATCTGGTCGCAGTTCCTGGAGCTGCACCATGGCGTCCTCGGCGTAATCATCGTCGTCCTGGTGTTCTTCCTGCCGGGCGGCCTTCTGAAGCTGAAATGGCGGTCGCCGCTCCGGCCCAAGGCGGGCGCGGCCGCGAGCAAGGTCAGCCGGGAGCCGGCGGAATGACGGCCCCGCTTTTGCAACTGGACGGCGTTTCCAAGCGCTTCGGCGGCGTCGCGGCCGTCCAGAATGTCACCGCCGACATCCACGCGGGCGAGATCGTCGGGCTGATCGGGCCGAACGGCGCCGGCAAAACGACGCTGGTCAACGTCATCACCGGCGTCCACCGCGCGACGTCGGGCACGGTGAAGTTCGAAGGCCAGGATGTGACGGCGCAGCGCCCCTTCGAGGCGGCCCGGCGCGGCCTCTCCCGGACATTCCAGATCGTGCAGCCCTTCCCGGAGATGACCGTCCGGGAGAACGTTGCGGCGGCCGCGCTGTTCGCCGCCGGCGCCGAGAGCCGGGCGGTCGCCATGCGCGACGCGGACGAGCAGCTCGAATTCGTCGGCCTGAAGCCGCTCGCATCGGAGCCGGCGCGCTCGCTGACCTTGCCGAACCGCAAGCGCCTGGAGCTTGCGAAATCGCTGGCGATGAAGCCGCGCATGCTGCTGCTGGACGAGGTCAACGCCGGCCTCAATCCCTCGGAGATCGACCGGGCGCTCGACCTGATCCGAGCGATCGCGGCCAGGGGTGTGACCATCGTGATCATCGAGCACCTGATGAAGGTCGTCCTCGGGCTCAGCCAGCGGGTGCTGGTGCTTCACCATGGCGAACTGGTCGCGGAAGGCACGCCCGACGAGATCGTCGCCGACGATCGCGTCATCGAAGCCTACCTCGGCGACCGCTTCGCGAAGCGCGGCAAGCCGGCCGACGATCTGGCGGAGACGGCGCCGTGAGCAAGCTGCTCGATATCGAGACCCTCGAAGCGGGATATGGCGACGTGCAGGTGCTCTGGGGCGTCGATCTCGCCGTTACGGCCGGCTCGATCACCTGCATCGTCGGCTCGAACGGCGCCGGCAAGACGACGTTCCTCCGCACGTTGAGCGGCCTGGTGAAGACCAAGGCGGGCAGCGTGCGCTTCGACGGCGCGGACCTCACCGGGGCCGCGCCGGATGCGGTGCTGAAGGCCGGCATCGCCCATGTGCCGGAGGGGCGGCGGCTCTTCAAGGGGCTCACGGTCGAGGACAATCTGAAGCTCGGCGCATATCTCCGGCGGGACGACGAGATCGATTCCGACCTGGAGCGCATCTACCAGATCTTCCCGATCCTGAAGGAGCGCCGCCGCCAGGACGCGACGACGATGTCCGGCGGCGAGCAGCAGATGTGCGCGATCGGGCGCGGGATCATGTCCCGGCCGCGGCTCCTGCTGATCGACGAGCTGTCGCTCGGCCTCGCGCCCAAGGCGGTCGATCGGCTGAGCGAGGCGCTGCGCGAGGTCAACGCCGCCGGCATTACCATCCTTCTCGTCGAGCAGGACGTGATGACCGCCTTCGATCTCGCGTCGGAGGCCTACGTGATCGACATGGGCCGGGTCGTGAAACATGGGATGACGGCCGACCTAGCGGACGATCCCGCGATCCGCGAAGCCTATATGGGCCTATAATATGTTGCGGCTGAACGATGGAGTGCGACGGACATGAGCGTCGAGAACTTGCGTTTCGATCTTTTGCTGAAGGGCGGGCGCGTCATTGACCCCGCCATGGGCCGCGACGGCCGGTTCGACATCGGCGTCGCCGACGGCAAGATCGCCGCGGTCGAGGCCGATATCTCGCCGGCGCGAGCCGCGGAGACCATCGACGTTTCGGGCAAGCTCGTCCTGCCGGGCATGATCGACACCCACGCCCATGTCTATGAGAACGTAACCGGCAAGTTCGGCCTGAACCCCGATATGGTCGGCGTGCGCTCGGGCGTGACGACCTTGGTCGACCAGGGCGGCCCCAGCTGCATGACGATCCCCGGCTTCCGCGAATACATCGTGAAGCCGTCGGCGAGCCAGGTGCTCTGCTTCATCAGCTGCTATCTCGTCGGCGGCCTCGAAGGGCATCTCTATCCGGAGCTTTACGGGCCCGGCGGCGTCAACGTCGCACATACGGTGAAAGCGGCTGGCGAGAACAGGGACCTCGTGCGCGGCATCAAGGCCCATGCGGAGATCGGCGGCGCGTCGCGCTGGGGCCTCGAGGTCATCAAGCTCGGCAAGGAAATCTCTCGGGCGGCCGACCTGCCGCTCTACATCCATCTCGGCCAGCTCTGGCCGACGGCGGATAGCGCCACCGTCGACGCGGACGAGGTGGTGCGTGCGCTGCTGCCGCTGATGGAAGAAGGCGACATCCTGGCCCACCCGTTCACCCGTCACCCCGGCGGGTTCGTCTCGTCGGAGACGAACGAGGTGCATCCCGTCGTCTGGGAGGCGATTGCGCGCGGCGTGAAGGTGGATGTCGGTCACGGCTCGCACTTCAGCTTCGAGATGGCGAAGCTCGTGCTCGACGCGGGCCTCCGCCCCGATACCCTGGGCGCCGACCTGCATGGCCTCAACGTCCGCAAGCCGGGCGCCGAGTTCGGCGCCGGCGAACGCGAGACCCATCCCTTCTTCGGCGTCGCGCCCTTCAGCCTCGCCATTGCGATGACGGAGCTCCTGGCGCTCGGCATGACCCTGCCGGAGGTGGTCGCGACCGTGACCAGCAATCCGGCGGCGATGCTGCGCATGAGCGACACATTGGGCGCGCTCGATGTCGGCCGGACGGCGGACGTTTCCGTGATCGACCCGTTGGCGGGCCGGTTCCGGCTCAGCGACAACACCGGGGCCGAACTCCTGACCGAAACCCTTCTGCAGCCTGTCTTCTGCCTGAAGGACGGCAAGCGTCACGACGCCGACTCGCCGCTTCTGCCCGCGGCCGACCTGCTCGCGGCATGACGGGGTCCGGCGCCGCGCCGCACATCCCGATCGTCGACCTGTCGCCGACCGCGACGGGCCGCCCGGAAGGCTACAGACAGGTCGCCGACGAGATCGCCCGGGCCGCGGAGGAGAGCGGCTTCCTCTATGTCAGCGGTCACGGCGTGCCGCAGGCGCTGATCGACCGGACCTTCGACGCCGCCCGCGCCTTCTTCGCCCTGCCGGAAGCGGAGAAGATGGCGATTTCGCTCGCCCACTCGCCGCATTTCCGGGGCTATCTGCCGATCGGCGGCTTCGGCCAGAGCACGGAACGGGCGGGCGATCTGGTCGAAGCGTTCCAACTCATGCCGGAGCTCGCGGACAACGACCCGGACGTGCTGGCCGGCAAGCCGCTGCACGGCCGCAATCTCTGGCCTGAGGCCGTGCCCGGATGCGACGACTTCCGAGAGACGGTGCTGGCCTATATGGACGCGATGGCCGCACTTGCCGAACGCATGCTGCGCGCTTTCGCCGCCGGGCTCGACGTGGAGCCCGACATGCTCTTGCAGAAGTTTCGGAAGCCGCTCTCGCAGCTCCGCCTGATGCATTATCCGCCGCAGCCTCCGCAAAGCGCGGTCGAAATGCGTGGCGTCAGCCCGCACACCGACACCGGGGCCTTCACGATCCTCGCCCAGGATGCGAACGGCGGGCTTGAGGTGCAGACGCGGAGCGGCGATTGGGCGGCCGCCACGCCGGTTCCCGGCGCCTTCGTCGTCAATATCGGCGACAGCGTCATGCGCTGGACCAATGACCGCTTCGTCTCGACGCCGCACCGGGTGATCAACCGGTCGGGACGCGACCGCATCTCGCTGCCGTACTTCGTGAACGCCGACTACGACGCTGTGATCGAATGCCTGCCGACCTGCATGGGGCCCGGCAACCCGGCCAAGTATCCGCCGCTCAATCAGGGGCCGTTGGTCTACGAGAAATTCAAGCGGATCTGGCCGTCTTCGGCGCACTGACCGGAACCGACGCTGCGGCGACGCGCTGATCCGCCGGCAGCACGTCGCCGTCCCGGACAACCTGCACGTCGCCCGCCCAGACGCACGGGTTCCTGAGCGGAATGTCCAAATGGCAGGGCGTGGCGCGCGCGCCGCCGCCGGTCACGTTCGGGCCGGTCGAAAACAGGAAGTTGCCGTAGAAGGCGCGGCCGTCCTGGCCCTCGATCACGGCCTTGTCGTAGCGGCCGAGCGCGCTCCATTGCGCGCGGTGGTCGAGGCCCCAGCCGATATGGCTGACGGCGTAGACGTCCGGATCGTCATAGGCCGCGAGGTAGTCGCGCATATAGGCGGCGTCGGCGCCGCCC
Organism: Pseudomonadota bacterium; assembly: GCA_036732525.1. Taxonomy (GTDB): domain Bacteria; phylum Pseudomonadota; class Alphaproteobacteria; order Bin95; family Bin95; genus VMCJ01. The sequence continues at coordinate 14,685 of DAINCG010000007.1, forward strand.
TCGATCGCGCGGATGAAGCCTGCTTCGATCTCCAGCGTGATTGGCGTCTGCACATAGCTCTTATAGGGAAAGACCATGTCGCCCGGCGCGATCACGACGCGGCCTTCCGCCGTGCCCTCGTTCGGATATGTCAGGGCGAAGGCCCCGGGCCATTGGTCCCAGTGGCCGGGTTCGTCGGCGAAACCATATTGCGTGACGACCCGGTATTCGCCGAGTTCGGCGCGAAAGTCCGTGCCGGCGGGCGTCGTCGCCCGAAACGCCGCCGC
>DAINCG010000007.1:14991-23154 GCA_036732525.1 Pseudomonadota bacterium
GGCGTCGGAAACATGCGCGCCAGGATCTCGGGCGGCTCCAGCACGACCAGGAACCGGGCGCCGCCGGCCAAGAGCCGCTGCACCTCGGGGTCGTGCGCGAAGGCGAGATCGATGACGAGATCGGCCCGCTCCAGCGCCGCCAGCGCGGCGGCGGGGAGGGCGTCGGTGCTGGGCGCTTCCAGATACGCCACTTCGGCGCCGGCGGCGCGCGCCGCATCGATCGCGACGTCGCGGTAGGCCGGCGACCCGCCGATCCGGTTCAGAACGACGACCCGTTCGCCTGGTTTCACTGCGGAGAGAGACAGCATTTCGTCCCACTGCCGGGCAAGCGTCGGCCTCAGTCCAGCCATCGTCGTGATCCCCGAATTCCTGCGTCGCGCGGGTCGCGAGCGCGTAAAATATTATATCCTCATGAGGCCGCAGTCGCCAGCCGCGCGATGCAGAAGGTGGGTCGGGTTGGCTGGCCTTCGGTCGGTCTCGGACAGACGCAACGCAGGATGTCGGCGCCGTTTGCAAAGAGCTTTGTTGATCGCTGATATCCGGACTAAGAGCACTTAATATGTGGAATTTCATGTCAGAACGTTCGGGATTCTGGACAATCGAACGACATTCAGGCAGCCTTTCGGCATGCTGGACCTGCTGAGCGACATCCTGACCCGCCTCGACCTCCGCGGCACGCTGTACTTCCGCACCAGCTTCACGGAGCCGTGGGGCGTGCAAGTCCCGGCGTTCCGGAACGTCGCCCGGTTTCACTATGTGCATCGCGGCGAGTGCGTCGTCCGGGTCGACGGCGAAGGGGAGGAATGCCGGCTGGCCCAGGGCGACCTGGTGCTGGTGCCCCACGGTCGCGCACACACGCTGACTTGCCGGCATAGCGACGCCGCCGATGCGCTGCCGCTTGACGACCTGATCGCGCGGTCGGGCTGGGACGGACGCGGCGCCCTCGTATTCGGCGGGCCGGAGCCGGCGCTGGCGACCCAGCTCATCTGCGGGCATTTCGCGTTCGCGCCCGGCGCGCGCCACATGTTGTTCGACCGCCTGCCGCCGCAGATCGTCGTCGCCGACTATGGCGCCGAGTCCGGGGCATGGCTGGAGGCGACGCTTCGGGTCATCGGGGCGGAGGCGGGCGGGGCGCGGCTCGGCGGCGACCTGATTGCGCTGAAAATGTCCGAGGCGATCTTCGCCCAGGCGCTGCGCAGCTTTATCGAGCAGCAGAAGCACCAGTCCCAAGGCCTGGCCGGCTTCGCCGATCCGCATCTGACGCGCGCCTTGGCCGCCGTCCATCGGGCGCCTGCGGCCGATTGGACGGTGGCCGCTTTGGCGCAAGAGGCAGGCATGTCCAGAACGGCGTTTGCGCAGGCCTTCGCGGCGAAGCTCGACGTCACGCCGATGCAGTATGTAACCGCGTGGCGGATGCAGCTGGCGCGGGCCGCGCTTGCCGAACAGGGCGTCTCCGTTGCGGAGGTCGCAGAACGTGCCGGCTATGCGTCGGAGTCCGCGTTCAACCGCGCCTTCCGCAAGGAGGTCGGCATGCCGCCTGCCGCCTACCGTCAGGCTGCCAGGGCTCAGTCTGCCTGATTATCCGGACATTCCGGACGATCTGACAAGAATTTCGAACTTTCGCGCATTCAGCGTTCAGAGCATCGCGCCTATCTCCTGCTGCGAGCGAACAATCAGCTCGTCTGTCAACAGCCAAGGAGAGGCGCCATGCGCTTCGTCACGAAAACGCTTCATGCCTATCTGGACTATCCGGTGGCGTTCGCCCTGGTCGCGCTGCCGTTCGCGCTCGGTCTCGGCGCATCGAACCCGGTCGCGTTGTTTCTCTCGCCGGTCGTCGGCGTCGCGGCCTTTTTGATGACGCTGTTCACCGATCACCATCTCGGCGTCGTCCGCGTGCTGCCCTACCGGCTGCACCTCGCGGTCGATTTCGCGGTCGGCGTGCTGTTCCTGGCCGCGCCGTTCGCGCTCGGCTTCGCCGGCATCGACGCGATCTACTACTGGGCGAACGGCGCCGCCGTCGTTGCGGTGATCGCGCTCTCCAAGCCGGAAGAGGCGTCCGTCACGGCGAACTTCGCCGACGCTTGAACTCGCGTCCCCACTCCACCCACGAAAAACTGAAAAGGAAACCCTGACAATGACCCGTTTGACCCAAGTCTCCGACGTTGACGCATCTCCCGCAGCCCGCGACCTCTTCAGCGCGATCCGGGGCAAGATCGGCATGATCCCGAACCTCTATCGCGTGGCGGCCAACCAGCCGGCCGTCCTGCAGGCGCTGCTCGCCTCGGGTGAGGCTCTGGGCAAGGGCCGCTTCGACGGCCGCACGCGGGAGGCGATCGCCCTCGCTGTCGCCGGCGCCAACGCCTGCGACTACTGCGCCTCCGCGCATGCCGCGATCTCCGCCGGCCTCAAGGTCGACGAGGCGACGATCGCGGGCCACCTTGCCGGCCGGTCGGCGGACCCGCGCCTGCAGGCGATCCTGACGCTCGCCCTGGCCGTGGTCGGGGCCGGCGGACGGATCGCGGACGCCGACCTCGCCGCCGCCCGTGCGGCGGGCCTGACGGAGGCGGACGTCGTCGAGACGGTCGGCAACGTCGTGCAGAACATCTTCACCAACTACCTGAACCACGTCGCCGACACGGACATCGATTTTCCGGCCCGGCGCGCGGCGGCCGCGTAGCGGCTTGGTCGCGGCCGTCGTCTGTTGTAAGACGGAGGCCGCCGACCGCGCCCAACCTGGCGTCGTCGTCCTGGCGGCGCGCAACTATCGACGCGGCTCTCGTCCTCGAGGGCCGTTGGTTTTTTCGGTCGCCAGACCGCAATCGGATCTTGCTTGATGACGACGCTGAGTGACGCCGCCCCGGGCATGGGGGCCGGCGACGGCGGCGCGCCCGCGCCGGCCCGCGCCACGCGAAAAGAGTGGATCGGCCTCGCCGTCCTGGCGCTGCCCTGCATGCTCTATTCCATGGACCTGACGGTGCTGAACCTGGCGATCCCGAGCCTCGCTGCCGACCTTAGGCCGACGGCGGGCGAGCTGCTTTGGATCATCGACATCTATGGCTTCATGGTGGCCGGGTTCCTGATGGCCATGGGCTCGATCGGCGACCGGATCGGCCGGCGGCGGCTGTTGCTGATCGGCGCGGCCGCCTTCGGCGCGGCGTCCGTGCTCGCTGCCTTTTCGGCGACCGCGACCCAACTGATCGTCGCCCGCGCGTTGCTGGGCGTCGCCGGCGCGACGCTGGCGCCTTCGACGCTCTCGCTCATCTCCAGCATGTTCCGCGACGAGCGCGAGCGTACATTCGCGATCAGCATGTGGATCATGAGCTATTCGGTCGGCGCGATCATCGGGCCGGTCGTCGGCGGCATGTTGATCGCGGCCTTCTGGTGGGGCGCGGTGTTCCTGGCCGGTGTCCCGGTGATGCTGCTGCTGCTCGTCCTGGGGCCGATCCTGCTGCCGGAGTTTCGCGACGGTCAGGCGCGGCGGATCGACATCGTCAGCACGCTTCTGTCGCTCGCCGCGGTGCTCAGTCTGATCTACGGCGTCAAGCATTGGGCCGAGTTCGGGGCCGGCGCGGAAGCGGGCGCGGCGCTCGCAGTCGGCGCCGTGTTGGCCTTTGCTTTCTTCCGTCGGCAGCGGCGCGTCGCCGACCCGATGGTCGACCTTGGCCTGTTCGCCCGGCGAACATTCTCGATTTCGCTTTCGATCAACGCGCTCGGCCTGTTCTTCATGTTCGGATCGTTCGTGTTCACGGCTCAGTATCTCCAACTGGTCGCCGGTCTGACGCCGCTTGCCGCGGGCCTCTGGTCGTTGCCATTCGCGATCGCCTTCGCGGCCATGTCGCCCTTCACGGCGGCGCTCGCGACGCGCTTCACGCCGGTCCGTGTGATGAGCTATGGGCTCGCCATCTCTGCGGGCGGCTTCGCCCTTCTGGCTCTCGCGGAAAGCCTTGTCGGCGTGACGGCGGCCAATGTCGCGATCGCGGTCGGGATCACGCCCGTCGCGGCGCTCACGACGGGCTTCATCGTCGGGGCCGCGCCGGTCGAGAAGGCGGGCGTCGCCGCGGCGATCTCGGAGACGGGCGCGGAATTCGGCGGCGCGCTCGGCATCGCGCTGCTGGGCAGTCTGCTGACGGCGATCTACGGCGCCGCCATGTCCGGGATCGAACTGCCCGCGTTGACGCCCGATCTGGACGCGGCGGCGCGCGCGACGCTTGCGGGCGCCCTCGAAGCGACGGTCGGCCTGGGAGCTGAAGACGCGGACCGGCTTCTCGCCCCGGCGCGCGCCGCCTTTCTGAACGCCTTCTCCTGGGTCGCGATCCTAGGCGCCGTGGCTCTAGGCGGCCTCGCCGTCGTCACGCGCCGCGCGCTCGCGCCCGCCGTCCGCTGATGGTCGGCCGTCGCCGTCGAGCTCGCTGCGGCTAGAACGCCATCGGCGCCAGTTCGTCGACCGTGCGGCCGGCCCAGTCGCGGTCCTTGACGCGGGCCATCGCGCGCTGCTGCGCGGCTTCCAGGCCGTCGAGCTCCTTGTTCAGGTCGATCGTCACGCACTCGCGGTCGCGGACAACCTGGACGCCGCCCACGAAAACGTCGCGCACCGCGCGTTCCTGCGCGCAGTAGACGAGGGAGCGGAGCGGCTCCCGCAGCGGGCGCATGGCCGGCGTCTTCAGATCGACGAGGACGAGGTCCGCCTTGGCGCCGACAGTCAGGCGGCCGATGTCGTCGCGTCGCAGCGCTTTCGCGCCGCCGATCGTCGCGGCGTTGAAGACGTCGGCGGTCGAAACGTCGGTCACCGTGCCGGCGACGGCGCGCGCGATCGTGCCGACGTGGCGCAGTTCGTCGAGGATGTTGTGCGGGTAGGTGTCGGTGCCGACGCCCATGTTGATCCCGTGCCGCAGATAGCCGCCGAACGTATTGAGCGCGATGCCGCGCCGCAGGAAGACCGTCGGGCAATGCGCCACGGTGGCGCCGCGGTCGCGCATCAGGTCGAGGTCGTCCCGGCTCGACCAGTGCAGCCAGGGGTGATGGTCGAGGAAGATGCAGTGCCCGACGATCGTGCGGTCGGTCAGAATGCCGAGCTTGTCCATCCACTGGATCGGCGTCATGCCGTGGCGCCGCACGATCTCATGGAACTCCGCGACCGACTGGGCGGCGTGGATCTGGAAGGGCAGGTTGCGCTCCTCCGCATAGGCATGCGCGGACTGGAGCAGCTCTTCGGAACAGGTGTCGATCTGGCCGGGACTCACCATGCCGGAAAGCCGGCCCGACGGATGCTGGTTGGCGAGGTCGATCGTGCGCCGCGCCGTCGCGAACCCGTCCGGGCCGCGGGTCTCGTCGCTCCAGTCGTATTCGAGGAGATGGCCGTTCCGGGTGAACCAGGGCGCGTCGCGGAAACTTGGCGCGACGCAGGCGCGGATGCCGGCTTCGTCCAGCAGATCGAGCCAGCCGCCGAAGGGCAGGGAGTAGTCGACCACCGTCGTGCAGCCGCTTTTCAGAAGCTCCGCCATCGCGACTTTGTGACATGGCGCCACACCTTCCGGGTCGTTACCGAGGACCGTCAGGTATTCGTAGAGGGAGGAGTGATGAAAATTCGGGCTGTGGATCTCGTCCGTGATGCCCTTGTTGACTGGCTCGCTCGTCGGGTGACTGTGGATGTTGACCAGGCCCGGCATCACCATCAGGTCCTCGCCGGCGATTTCCCGCGCCGCCGCGCCATCAAAATTCGGCCCAATATGAACGATGTCTTCGCCGGCGAACGCCACGTCGACGTCGCGCAGATAGACGTGCTTTCCCGCCGACGCGTCCCAAGCGATCGCCCAGGAAGCATTGCGGATGACGGTCGTCTCGGTCATTTCTGCTCCTTACTGCGCAATTATTGTGCAACACAGCATCATCATGATGCACTGCAAAAAAGATGATTGCAGACCACTGACCGTCAAGCTAGCGTTTTGTTTCCGAGTGGATGGAATGCCAACGCTAGCGGAATGCTGCATCACATCGTCAATCGCTTTCTGATCTCGGTGCCGGTGCTGTTCGGCGTGCTCGTGATCGGGTTCTGCCTGTTGCAGGTGGTGCCGTCCGACCCGGCTGCGATCATCGCCGGGCCGACGGCGAGCGCTGACGAGATCGAGGCGATCCGCGAGAAGATGGGGCTGAACGAGCCCGTCCTGGTGCAGTTCGGCGTCTATCTGGAGCGGCTGCTGCAGGGCGATCTCGGCAAGTCCCTGATCTCCGCCGTTCCGGTTTCCCGCGAGCTCTCCAACACGATCGGGCCGACGGTCGAATTGATGATCGCGAGCCTAATCTGGTGCGTTCCGGCCGGCGTGGCGCTCGGCGTGACGGCCGCGGTCAAGCGCGGCTCCCTGGTCGACCGGGCGATCATGGCGTTCTCGGTCGCCGGACTGTCGATGCCGTTCTTCTGGTTCGCGCTCATCCTGATCCAATTCGTCGGCTTCAAGTACCAGCTGCTGCCGTTCCAGGGCCGCGGCGGGCCGCTGTGGACGGTCGACGGCCTCGCCCACGTGGCGCTGCCGGCGATCACGCTCGGCGGGATTTTCATGGGACCGGTCGCGCGCATGACGCGGACCTCGCTGCTGGAAATTCTGGGCAGCGACTTCGTCCGGACGGCCCGCGCAAAGGGCGTCGCCGAGACGCGGGTCATTCTGCGGCACGGGCTGCGCAACGCCCTGATCCCCATCGTGACGCTTGTCGGCCTGCAGATCGGCTATCTCCTGGGCGGGGCCGTGGTGACGGAAACGATCTTCGCTTGGCCCGGTGTGGGCCGCATGGCCGTCGGCGCGATCCTTGCGACCGACTTCGCGTTGGCGCAGGGCGCGATCCTGGTCCTCGCCTTCGGCTTCATCGCCGTCAATCTCGGCGTCGACGTGCTCTACGCCTACCTGGATCCGCGGGTGAGGCGAACGACATGAGCGCGGAGGCGGCGAGCACGGTACAGGCGCCCGCGGCGCCAAGGGCGCCTTCGCAGCAAAGCCTGTTGCGCCGGCTGGCGAAGGACAAGCCGGCCTTCGTCGCGTTCGCCGTGCTCGTGATCATCGCGGTGATGGCGATCCTGGCGCCCGTGATCGCGCCGTTCGACCCCTATGACAACGACCTCCGCGCGAGGCTGAAGCCGCCGAGCGCGGAGCATTGGTTCGGCACGGACGTGCAGGGCCGCGACATCTTCAGCCGTCTGCTCTACGGCATCCGGATGACGCTGCTGATCGGGCTCTCGGGCGTCGCGATCGGCGGCGGCGTCGGCGCGGCCTGCGGGCTGCTCGCGGCCTACTATAAGCGTCTCGACGGGCCGATCATGCGGCTGATGGACGTGCTGCTGTCCTTCCCGTCGATCCTGTTCGGCCTCGCCATCGCCGCGATCACCGGTCCGGGCCTGACGGCGCTGGTGATCGCGCTCTCGATCGCGGCGATCCCTTCGGTCGCGCGGATTTCGCGCGCCGCCGCGACCGTCACCATGCAGAACGACTACATGGAGGCAGGCCGCGCCGTCGGGTTGTCCGACGCGGCGCTGATCTGGCGCTATCTCACGCTGAACTGCCTCTCGGCGATCTTCGTCTATTTCACGCTGCAGTTCGGCCAGACGATCCTGCTGGGCGCGGCGTTGAGCTTCCTCGGCCTCGGCGCGCAGCCGCCGACGGCGGAGCTCGGCACGATGGCTTCGGAGGGAAGGGATTTCCTGTTCATCGCGCCGCACGTCTCGACGATCCCGAGCGTCGCGATCTTCGTCATCGTGCTGATGTTCAACGTCGTCGGCGACGCCCTGCGCGACGCGCTCGATCCTCGCCTGAGGAGATGACCCTTCACCCGCCTCGCACACCCATCGATGCAGCATAAGGAGCAGACGGCATGGCACGAAGAGTTCGAAGCACGCTGACCGCGGCCCTCGCGGCCTGCGGCGTATCGCTGGCGGCCTTCGCCGCGGGCGCCGAGACGGTCGTCGAGATCACCCGCGTCAACGACACCGAGCGCTACGACATGCACAAGACGACCGCACGGTCGAGCGCGGACGTCGGCTTCATGATCTTCGACACGCTTGTGTCGCTCGACTACGACATGCAGACGATCAAGCCCGGCCTCGCCAAGTCCTGGACGGTGTCCGACGACGGGCTGACCTACACCTTCAAGCTGCGGCCGAACGTGACGTTCCATAACGGC
>DAINCG010000008.1:0-4523 GCA_036732525.1 Pseudomonadota bacterium
GACCGGCTTCGCCGCCCCGCCCGCCGTCGTCGGCGCGTCCCTGGGCGGCCTTGCGACCCTTTTGGGCGCCGGGGAAGCGCCCGAACCGTCCAAGGTCGCGTCGGCCGTGGTCCTGGTCGACATCACGCCGACGGTCGAGCGCGCCGGGGTCGAGCGCATCGTGAATTTCATGCGCGCCCGCATGGACGAAGGCTTCGCCACCCTCGACGACGCGGCCGACTACGTCGCCTCCTACCTGCCCGACCGGCCGCGCCCGAAGTCGACCGCTGGATTGGAGAAGAACCTCCGCCGCCGCGACGACGGTCGCTGGTACTGGCATTGGGATCCGGGCTTCATGACGGACGTCGACGTCCGGATGGAGGATCGCGACCCCAACCGCATGCGCGCCGCCACACGCCGCCTCGACATGCCGGCGCTTCTGGTGCGCGGCGGCAAGTCCGACCTGGTGACGCCCGAGACGGCGGCGGAGTTCGTGTCCCTCGCCCAGAACGCCCGCTTCGTCGACGTCGCCGCCGCCGGCCACATGGTCGCCGGCGACCGTAACGACGTTTTCATCGACGCCGTGACGGGATTTTTGGGGTAGGGACGCGGCCGCGCCGTCTCGGCGACCAGGCCGAGGCAGAAACGATCTGACGCAACCCATCGGGCGCGCGACTTGACGTCAGACCGCCGGCGGCGCTCGGGCCGATCCACTTCGCTGGACTTTGCCCGGCCCGGCCGTGGGCTTGCGCCCAGAAAAATCTATATGCTATAAATTGCTGTTGATGGGCAGAGTTAAGATTTTTGGCAGTTTTTCGCGCATTTCAAGCGAGCGATAGCTGCGGTCGATTGCGCCTGGTGCGACCCGGGCGCTGACGATCACGACAGCAAAAGCCAGCAGGGAGCGGCGCAATGCCCATCCTCAGCGATCCAGCGGCCCCATCGACCAAGCGGCAGGAGCTTGCCGCGTTTCTTCTGACCACTTTCCTTGTCATTCCGGCGCTTGCCGTCGGCTTTGTCGGGGCGTACGGGTTCGCGGTCTGGATCTATCAGATAATCTTCGGACCGCCGGGGCCGCCGGCCTAGGCGAGCGCCGCCATGAGCCGCCGTTTCGCCGAGCGCTCGCGCCGGGACTTTCTGCGCGGCCGCGTCCGGGCCCGTCCGCCATACTCGAGCGAGCGGCGCATCCGGGAGCATTGCACCGGCTGCGCCGCCTGCATCGAGGCATGTCCGGAAAGCATTCTGCTTGCCGACGCGGACGGCTTCCCCAGGGTCGACTTCCGACGCGGCGCCGTGGGCTGCACGTTTTGCGGCGCATGCGTGGACGCTTGCGCGGAGCCCGTCTTCGACCGCGACGCCGCGGCGCCTTGGCGCCTGGACGTCGCGATAGCGGCAGACCGTTGCTTCGCGCATGCCGGCGTCCATTGCGAAGCCTGCCGCGACGCATGCGGCGAGGCGGCGATTCGATTTCGCCCCCGAATCGGCGGACCGCCCACGCCGGCCATCGATCCAGAGAGATGCACCGGCTGCGGCGCCTGCGCCGCGATCTGCCCGCAGGACGCGGTCGCCGTGAGGCCCGCGTCATCGGAGGCGACGGCATGACCGAGGCCGCGCATATCGCCAGCCTGATCGTCCAGTGCCGTCCGGAAGCCCTGGACGCTGTCCGGGCGTCGATCGAGGCCGAGCCCGCCGCGGAGGTGCACGCCGTCGATCCGGCAGGCCGGCTGATCGTCGTGCTCGAGGTCGCTTCGGAAGGCGCGGTCGCCGACCTCGCCTACGGCTTCGGCAATCTGGCCGGCGTCCTCGGCTGCAATCTCGTCTACCACGCCATCGACCAGGAGGAGGACGCGCCCACGTCCCCGCAGGAGAGCACAGCATGAACGAGATGAATGTAACCCGCCGCACCATCCTGAAGGCCCAGGCCGCGGCGACCGCCGCCGCGGCGGCCGGGATGGCCGCGCCAGCCGCTGCTCAGAACCTGATCACGGAGCGTGGCCGGGCGGAGCTCAAGTGGTCGAAAGCGCCCTGCCGGTTCTGCGGCACCGGCTGCTCGGTCATGGTCGCGACGAAGGACGGACGGGTCGTCGCCACCCATGGCGACGTCAAGGCGGAGGTCAACCGCGGACTCAACTGCGTCAAGGGGTACTTCCTGTCGAAGATCATGTACGGGTCCGATCGGCTGACGACCCCGCTGCTCCGCAAGCGGAACGGCAAATTCGCCAAGGATGGCGAGTTCACGCCCGTCTCGTGGGACGAGGCCTTCGACATCATGGCCGAGAAATTCAAGCAGACGCTGCGCGAGAAGGGACCGACCGCGGTCGGGATGTTCGGCTCCGGCCAATGGACCGTCTGGGAAGGCTATGCCGCGTCCAAGCTGTTCAAGGCCGGATTCCGGTCCAACAACATCGACCCCAACGCCCGACATTGCATGGCGTCGGCCGTCGGCGGCTTCATGCGCAGCTTCGGCATTGACGAGCCGATGGGCTGCTATGACGACATCGAGGCCGCGGACGCCTTCGTGCTCTGGGGCTCCAACATGGCGGAAATGCACCCGATCCTATGGACGCGCGTGACCGACCGCCGGCTCAGCGCGCCGCACGTGAAGGTGGCCGTGCTCTCCACCTTCGAGCATCGCTGCTTCGATCTCGCCGATATTCCGATGGTTTTCACGCCGCATACCGATCTCGCGATCCTGAACTTCATCGCGAATCACATTATCAAGACCGGCCGCGTGAATCGGGCGTTCGTCGACAAGCACACGAACTTTCTGCGCGGCAACACGGACATCGGCTATGGCCTCAGGCCCGAACATCCGCTGGAGCAGAAAGCGGCGAACCGCGGCGCCGTCGGCGGCGCGGAACCGATGACCTTCGAGGAATTCAGCGACTTCGTTTCCGAATATACGCTCGAGAAGACCCATGCGATGACGGGCGTGCCGGAAGAGCGGCTGCTGGAGCTCGCGGAGCTCTACGCCGACCCCGACGTCAAGGTCACGTCCTTCTGGACCATGGGGTTCAACCAGCATGTGCGCGGCGTCTGGGCGAACAATCTCGTCTACAACATCCATCTGCTGACGGGAAAAATCTCGACGCCCGGCAACAGCCCGTTCTCGCTGACCGGCCAGCCGTCGGCCTGCGGCACGGCGCGGGAGGTCGGCACCTTCGCGCACCGCCTGCCCGCCGATCTGGTCGTCACCAATCCGAAGCACCGCGCCGCCGCGGAGGAGATCTGGAAGCTGCCGGCGGGCACGATCCCGGATCAGGTCGGCTATCACGCCGTCCTGCAGAACCGGATGCTCAAGGACGGCAAACTCAACGCCTACTGGATCCAGGTGAACAACAATCTCCAGGCCGCGCCGAACATGATGGAAGAGACGCTGCCGGGCTATCGCAACCCGGACAACTTCATCATCGTCTCGGACGCCTATCCGACCGTGACCGCGGAGGCGGCCGACCTCATCCTGCCGACGGCGATGTGGGTCGAGAAGGAAGGGGCCTACGGCAACGCCGAGCGCCGCACCCAGTTCTGGCGCCAGCTCGTCGATGCGCCGGGCGAGTCGCGCTCCGACCTCTGGCAACTCTTCGAGTTCTCCAAGCGGTTTCGCATGGACGAAGTCTGGCCGGAGGAACTGCTCGCCAAGGCGCCCGAGTATCGGGACAAGACGCTCTACGACGTGCTCTTCCGCAACGGCCAGGTCGACGCATTCCCTCTCGAAGAGACCGCGGACGACTACGCGAACGTCGAGGCGGAAGCGTTCGGCTTCTATATCCAGAAGGGCCTGTTCGAGGAATACGCCAAGTTCGGCCGCGGCCACGGCCACGACCTAGCGCCGTTCGAGACCTATCACGAGGCGCGCGGCCTGCGCTGGCCGGTGGTCGACGGCAAGGAGACCCGCTGGCGATTCCGCGGTGGCAGCGACCCTTATGTGCCAGAGGGGGAGGATTTCCGCTTCTACGGTTTCGAGGACGGCAAGGCGCGCATCTTTGCGCTGCCCTATGAACCGCCGGCCGAGAGCCCCGACGCCGAATATCCCTTCTGGCTCTCGACCGGACGGGTGCTGGAGCACTGGCACTCCGGCTCCATGACCCGGCGCGTGCCGGAACTGCACAAGGCCGTGCCGAACGCCGTCCTTTACATGCACGCCGCGGACGCCCGCGAGATGCAGGTGCGCCGGGGCGACCTGGTCGCCGTGATCTCCCGTCGCGGCCGGGTCGTCACCCGCGTCGAGACTCGCGGCCGGAACAAGCCGCCGCGCGGCCTCGTGTTCATGCCCTGGTTCGACGCCAGCCAGCTCGTCAACAAGGTCACGCTCGATGCGACCGATCCGATTTCCAAGCAGACCGATTTCAAGAAATGCGGCGTGCGCCTCGAGAAGATTTGACGGCGGCCGGAGCAACAAGAAGGAGGAAGCGTCATGAAGCGATGGACGATTCTCGCGGTCGTCGCGCTCGCAGCGGCGGCGCTTGCGGCGGAGGCGCAGGAAACCCGTGCGCCCGAGGTCGCGAACCTGCGCGGCCCGGCGCCGCTCGCCGACAACAACGAGG
>DAINCG010000008.1:4536-20377 GCA_036732525.1 Pseudomonadota bacterium
CGTTGATGAGCCGGATCGAGGACGGCGCCAAACGCCGCGCGCGCAACTATCCGGAGCAGCCGCCGACGATCCCGCACGATATCGATGGTTACGAGGTGACCCGGAACGCTAATCAGTGTCTGTCATGTCATGCGCGCGCCCGCACCCAGGAAAGCGGCGCGCCCATGGTCAGCGTCACGCACTTCATGGACCGGGACGGCCAGTTCCTGGCGGCGGTATCGCCCAGGCGGTATTTCTGCAACCAGTGCCACGTCCCGCAGCACGCGGTCCGGGAAACGGTCGGCAATACCTTCGTCGACGTCGATACGCTCATCAGCCGCGACGCCCGCGAGTAGGGCGGACCATGGGTAAGCTCAAATCATTGCTGATTGGGATTTGGCGGACGCTGAGCCGTCCGGCGGTCCACTTCAGTCTTGGCACGCTGACGCTCGCCGGCTTTATCGCGGGCGTCCTGTTCTGGGGCGGCTTCAACACGGCGCTCGAGGCGACGAACACAGAGACCTTTTGCATCGCCTGCCACGAGATGCGGTCGAACGTATATGAGGAGCTACAGCAGACCGTTCACTTCACGAACGCCTCCGGCGTCCGCGCCACTTGCCCGGACTGCCATGTCCCGCACGACTGGACGGACAAGATCGCGCGCAAGATGCAGGCCTCGAAAGAGGTTTGGGGCTGGCTGTTCGGGGTGATCGACACCCGCGCGGAGTTCCAGGAGGAACGGCTGCGTCTCGCCAAGCATGAATGGCATCGGTTGAAGACCAACGACTCCCTCGAATGCCGCAATTGCCACAGCGAGGAGTCAATGGACATCACCCAGCAGAGCCCGCGGGCGGCGGAAGCGCACCGGACCCGGCTGATCGAGGGTGAGAAGACCTGCATCGACTGCCACAAGGGCATCGCCCAAGAATTGCCCAACATGGCCGGCGTCGAGGGCTGGCAGTAGCCCTGGAGCGGGGCCCCGCGCGTTTCGCGCCGCCGGTCTGAACCCGTCGCCGGCGCCCCTGTGTGTTCGCCGCTGCGGTCGTCCGCTAGTCTGGGCGCAATGACGACCGCGGAGGATGCACATGACGACGCGCCGGCCCATCGAATTCTGGCATTTCGGCCGACCGGAGATCACGAAGATCGAAGCGGAGGCCGAACGTCTGGAAGCGCTCGGATATGACGGCCTGACGCTGACCGATTCCCAGAACCTCTCGGGCGACACCTATGTGGCGCTGACGCTCGCCGCCCGCGCCACGTCCAAACTGATGATCGGGCCGGGCGTCACCAATCCGCTGACCCGACACGCGGCGGTGACGGCGGGCGCGATCGCCAGCGTCCAGGAGGCGTCGGGCGGGCGCGCCATGCTCGGCATCGGCCGCGGCGACTCGTCCCTCTTCAACATCGGCCACAAGCCGGTCTCGCCGACGGCGTTCGAGCGCTATGTCAGCGACGTGCAGACCTATCTTCGCGGCGACGCGCTCGACGCCGGCGGCTATACGAGCCGCCTGCACTGGCTGGCGCAGAGCGACATGCCGAAGACGCCTGTCGACGTCGGCGCGACCGGGCCGAAGGTCATCGGCATCGGCGCCCGGCTGGCCGATCGCGTCAGCTTCTCACTGGGGGCCGATCCCGACCGGCTGGCATGGGGCGTGGAACAGGCGCGGCAGGCCGTCGGCGACGGCGGGACCATGCCGTCGCTCGGCGCCTATCTGAACGTCTGCGTGCATGACGACGTCGAACGGGCTGCCGAGCTCGTGCGGGCGGGTGTCGGGATCTTCGCGCACTTCACGAGCATGCCCGGCGCCTCCCGCGATAAGGTCAAGGAGGGCGACAACGCCGTCTTCAACCGGCTCAGCGACTACGACAAGGCCCGCCACGGGCGCAGCGACGCCGCCCACGCGGAGGCGCTGCCGCTCGACTTCATCAAGCGGTTCGCGGTCATCGGGCCGGCGGAGGACTGCATCGCCAAGCTCGTGGCGCTCAGCCGTCTCGGGCTCGACCGGATGTTCATCATCGGTCCGCGCGTCGATCAGTTCGGGGACGAGGCCGTCCAGGCGCAGGCGCGCCTCGCGGCGGACGTGTTTCCGGCCCTCAGGTCGCTCGCCGCCTGACCCGCGCGCCGCCCGCGGCGGCCGGTCCGCCGGAACGGCGCCTTCGCTACTGACGCACGATTCCGGCCTGGCCGCCGCGCAGCTGGAACTTCTGCACCTTGCCCGTCGCCGTCTTCGGCAGGTCGTCGACGAAGGTGACCCATTGCGGCGTCTTGAAGTGGGCGAGGCGGTCGCGCACGTGCTGCTTCAACTCCGCCTCCGTCGTCTTGGCGCCGTTGCGCAGGATGACGAAGGCGTGCGGGCTTTCGCCCCAACGCTCGTGCGGCATGCCGACGACGGCGGCTTCCTGGACGGCGGGATGGCGCATCAGGCAGCCTTCGACCTCGACCGACGAAATGTTCTCGCCGCCGGAAATGATGACGTCCTTGAAGCGATCGCGGATCTCCACATAGCCGTCCGGGTGCACGACCGCGGCGTCGCCGGAATGAAACCAGCCGTCGCGGATGGCGGCGTCGGTCGCTTCGGAATCGTTGTAATAGCCCTTCATCACGACATTGCCGCGCACGGTGATCTCGCCGAGCGTTTCGCCGTCGTGCGGCACCTCGGCGCCGTCCTCGTCGACGATGCGCAGATCTCCGGAGCAGACGAGTTCGACGCCCTGCCGGGCCTTGATCTGCGCCCGGGCCTCGACCGACAGGTCCCGGTGCTCGGGCAGCGGTTCGCAGATGGCGATCAGCGGCGCGGTTTCGGTCAGCCCGTAAACGTGGGTGAGGTCCCAACCAAGCTCGCGCTCGATCAGTTCGATCGTCGCGGCCGCGGGCGGCGCGCCGGCGGTGAACAGCCGCACCCCGCGCGGCGCGTCTTTCCGCACCTCCTCCGGCGCGTTGGCGATGCCGATCAGCACGGTCGGCGCGGCGCAGAACATGGTGACGCTTTCGTCGCGGATCAGCTGGAAGATCAGCGCCGGCTCCACCCTGCGCAGGCATATATGCGCCATGCCGCGGGCGGTGTTGATCCAGGTGAAGGTCCAGCCGTTGGCGTGGAACATCGGCAGCGTCCAGAGGTATCTGTCCGCCGGCGAGAGGTTGTGGTGGACCAGCGTGCCGACGATGTTCATGTAGGCGTTGCGGTGCGTGATCATCACGCCCTTCGGCCGCGCCGTCGTGCCGCTGGTGTAGTTGATCGTGATGAGGTCGGTCTCCGCGAACGCGACCGGCGCGAAATCCGGCGCATGCGCCGCCAGCGTCGCTTCGTAGTCCAGCCAGTTTTCGCCGGCGCCTTCGAGGGCGACGAAATGTTCGACCCCCGGGATTTGATCGCGGATGCCGTCGACTGCTTCGAGGTAATCGGCATGCGCGCAAACGACCTTCGCGCCGCAATGTCCGATGATGTAGGCGAAGTCTTCCGGCAGGAGGCGATAATTGATCGGCACCAGCACGGCGCCGATCTGCGGCACGGCGTAATAGCCTTCCAGGTGGCCGTGCGTGTTGGGCGCGATATAGGCGACGCGATCGCCCTTGCCGACGCCAAGGCCTTGCAGCGCCTTGGACCAGCGGTCGCAGCGATCGAAGAACTCGGCATAGGTGAGGCGCAGGTCCTGATCGACGACGGCCTCCCGGTCGGCGTAGAGCCGGCGGGCGCGGCGGGCGAATTCCATGGGGGTCAGGGGCGTTTCCATAGCGACCGAAGTCCTCTTTTGCTTATTTCTGAACGACGCGCCTCCGAGCGTCGTGGTCCGATCTTAGCAGTCGTGAATCGCTGGGCGAACGGCATTTCGCCACGCGACCGCCCGCTCGCTGATTTTGAGCGGGCGAGATCGACGCGGCGCGCAATGCTGAAGATTTTGGCCGGCGCTATCGAGTGCGCCGGGCAGGATCGTTCGGGTCGGCGCCGCCCGGCGGCGCTTCTTCAACCGATCGCCATGAACGTCATGCCGAGCGCAAAGGCGCCGACGAAGGCGAAGCCCAGATAGGCGAAGAAGGCCGGCGGCCGCGCCAGCGCCCAGACGGCGATCGCCGCCGGGATGGAGCTCACGCCGCCCGCCAGAAGGAAGGCCATGCCCGCCGCCGGCGCCATGCCCTGGTCGATCAGGCCGGAGACCAGCGGCAGCGCGGCATAGCCGTTGAGATAGGCCGGCACGCCCACCGCCGTCGCGGTCAGCACGGTCAGCCAGCTCCCGCCGCCAAGCCACGCCGTCACCGTCTCGGCCGGGATGTAGGCGAGCATCAGGCTTTCCAGGAAGAACGCGATGGTCAGCCACTTGCCGAGGAAGAGGGTGTTCTCAAGCGCGTTCTTGCCGAACGTCTTGCGTCGGCCATCCTCGCTCCAGAAGCGCCAGTTCACCGTCTTCGTGCCGCGTGCGGCGCCCGCCCCGCAGCCGCCGTCGCCGACGCCGGGCCGGAGCGGATTCTCGAACAGGCCGCCGCGCGAGAGCGCCATCACGCCATAGCCGCCGATCAGTCCGACGGCGATGGCGGCGACCGTCTTGAACGCCGCGAACTCGAACCCGAGCGTGCCCGCCGTCAGCATGAACATCGACGGATCCATGAGCGGCGACGCCAGCCAGAACGCCATCACAGGAGCCAAGGGCACGCCCATCGCCAGAAGCGCCGCGATCAGCGGAATGACGCCGCAGGAGCAGAATGGCGACAGCGCGCCCATCAGGGCCGCCGCGCCGACCATCATGGCCGTCCGCCCGACAAAGGCCTTGGCGATGAGGCCGTCCGCCGACGTCGCCTTGGCATAGGCGGCGATGGCGATGGAGGCGGCCAGGAACGGCGCGACCTTCAGCAGCGCGTCCAGCACGAAGGCGAGGCTCGCCGACGCCTGGGCGGGCGCCGCGGCGAGCAGGGCGAGCCAGGCGATCATCAGGGCGACGAACGCCCGGTCGAGCCGACCGACGGCGCGGCGGGCGCTCAGCACGAGTTCGGTCATCGGGCAGTCTCCTTCTCGCGCGGAGGGGTCTGCCGTCCGGCAGGCGCATCGGCGCAGCATTGATCGTTCAGGTAGTTCAGGGTTTCGCGCATCGCGTCCATGCGCACGCAGCAATAGAGCGTCGTGCCGACGCGGCATTGCTCGATCAGACCGACGGCGATCAGCTTCTTCAGATGATGGCTGAGCGTCGAACTCGCGATGTCCGTTCGGCGCTGGACTTCGCCCACGGGCAATCCTTCCGGTCCCGCGCGCACCAGGAGGCGGAAGATGGTGAGCCGCGGCAGGGCGCCCAAGGCCTCAAGCCGATCGCTGACGGTTTCAATGTCCATGACTGCCTTATACGGTATTTCTAGAAATATAGAAATAGAAATATTCGGGCGCGCCCCGCGCGACGCTTCGTCGGCGCCGCACGCTCCGCTCCAAGGGGCGGCGGCGCGGCGGCGCATGACGTTTCGGCCCGATCGGCGCATACTCCTGCCCGAAGCCGAACAGGAGACGCGACCCCATGTCCCAACCTGCTTCCGCCATCGAGGTCACGCCGCAGACCCTGCATATCGGCGCGGAAATTTCCGGCGTCGATCTCGCCCGGCCGCTCGCGCCGGAAGTGCGGTCGGCGATCTGGGAAGCCTTCCTGAAATGGAAGGTCGTCTTCTTCCGGGGCCAGAACCTGGACCACGCCCAGCATGTCGCCTTCGCCCGGCAGTTGGGCGATCCGACGATCGGCCACGCGGTGTTCGGGCATGTGGAGGGCTTTCCGGAGGTCTATTCCGTCGCCAAGCACCGTGTCGCCCAGGCCTACCGCGATTCGAAACTGCAGCGGCCCTGGACCGGCTGGCACACGGACATCACAGCCGCGCACAACCCGCCGATGGCCTCGATCCTCCGGGGCGTCGTTATTCCGCCCTATGGCGGCGACACCATGTGGACCAACCTCGCCGCGGCCTACCAGGGTCTCTCGGAGACGATGCGGGGCATCGTCGACGGACTGCATGGCGTCCACCGGTTCGAGCTGCCGATGGGCGCGGTCGGCAACGCCGCCTATGACGAGAAGGTGCGGCGCCGCCAGATGGAGACCGTGCATCCGATCGTGCGCGTCCACCCGGAAACCGGCGAGCGGCTGCTGTTCGTCAGTCCGTCCTTCCTCAAACAGATCGTCGGCCTGACGCGGACGGAGAGCGAGCGCATGCTGGAACTGCTGTGGGAGCATGTCGTGCGGCCGGAATACACCGTGCGCTTCAAGTGGCAGGCCGGCGACATCGCCATGTGGGACAACAGGTCGACGGCGCATCTCGCGCCGTCCGACATCTTCGAGACGGATTTCGACCGCCAGCTCTACCGCATCACGCTGGTAGGCGACGTGCCGGTCGGCGTCGACGGCCAGCCGTCCGTCGCGCTCAAGGGCGCGCCGATCCTGGCGGTTGAGCAGGAACTGGCGGCCGGCGATTGACCGCCGGCGGTCCAGTGTCCTGATAGCGATCAAGCAATCCCGCCTCGGGCGATGCCGCGGAGGGAGCGCCCTACGGTCGACCGAGCATGTTCGGCCGGATCTGAACATGCGCGATGGCGCGGCGGCAAAGGGTGAATGCGACATCGAGACCGCCATCGGGCGATTCCACGAGCGAGGGATAGGAAAGCTCCCGGTTGCGTCCGTCCGTGCTGTCGTTCGAGAGGCAGGTTCCGGGCCCTTCGGCGACGACGATCCGGTCCGGGAAAGTCTGCCCGTCGTCCCCGGAAAACGCGATCGCGAGCGGCGCGCGCGGCACGCCCCAGATCGGCTCGCAGCCGCCTTCCGCGTCCGGCCGCGCATCCGCGCCGAGCTCGTCATAGAGGGATGCGCGGCGGGATGGGTCCATGCTTGCGTTGACCGGGTTGCAGGCGAGCGCGATGCGGCCGTCGCCGAGGCGGAGCGCCGCGATCGAGCTGTTGTTGTTGGGCAGGTCCGTCGGCCGGGGCGCCGTCCAGGTTTCGCCGCCGTCCCGCGACTCCGACCGGTAGACCCAATCGGCCTGGCGCCGACGGAAGAAGGCGACGATGCGTCCCGCGCTCAAGGGGACGAGCGCCATATGCACGCAGCCCGTCGAGTCCGGGAGGTCGACGACGCGCCAATCGGCGCCGGCGTTCGTGCCGATCGCGACCTGCGCCACATCATGACGGCCGGTCCATTTCGCGCCAGCGGCCGGCGTGCAGCGGAAGACCGGCAGCAGCCAGGCGCCGTCGTCGCACACGACGATGGGCGCGCGCACGAATGTCCCGCCGGCGAGCGGCAGGTCGGCCGGCGCGGCGCCGAGCGGCCGCATGCGGACGACGCATCGGTCCTGGTCGCCGCCGGGCTGCGCCGTATGCAGCAGCAGGGTCCGGCCGTCTGGCGCGAAGAACAGGATCGGGTTCTGCTCCGACCGGTCCGGGTCGTCGGACAGGCGCTCAACCGCGCCCCAGCGCCCGGCGCCCTCGTCGAGCACGCTGCGGCGGATGCAGATGCTCGCCTTGCCTTCGAGTTCCCCGCCGAACCAGACGCAGTGCAGCCGCCCGGCGCCGTCGCGGGCCAGGAAGGCGGCGTGGTTCTGGACCGCCGGCGACGGCAACGCCGCCCAGCGGACGCCGTCCGGCCCGTCTCTCAGCGCGCCGTCCATGACCGCGGCGATCGCGGCAGGCGTGCGCGGCAGGAAATCGGCAGTCATCGGGGGCGTCTCCAAGTTCGGCGCGAGCGTAGAGCCTTTTCGCTCCAAATTGGATTATTCGCCGATCCGGCTCCAAGGGTGACTGCCGTCACTCGCGAAGCGGCGACATCAGCGCCACAGTTTTAGCGTAGCCGGCGACGCCATGCCGGCCGAACCAAGGAGCGACGACCATGACCGACCGAAAGAAAGCCGCCGCCCCCGCCGACCTCGACGAAGCTGAACTCGACAGCGTCGTCGGCGGCGATTCGGATCATAAGGCCTGGGTCCCCCTAGAAAGCCTGTCGTCCCCGATTTCCCGCTCGACGGGCAAGGTAGAGACGACCTGGAAGGTTGAGGAAGGCGAGACCTGATCGCCGCCGCGGTTCTGATCACACGAAACAAGAATGGGCCGCTCGGTCAGATCGACCGGCGGCCCATTTATCGAGCGCATGATGCCCCGCGCTCGCTCACGGCGTTGGCGAATGCGCCCGTGCGGAGTCTGCCTTAGGCCCCGCCCTCCTCGGATTCGACGCTGACGAACTTGGCGCTGTAGGCCTGTTCGCCGATGCGGGCGATCAGGTCGATCTGCAGCTCGAGCCAAGCCTTGTGGCCTTCCTCGTCCAGGACGATCTCCTCGAAGAGCTTGCGCGAGCCGATGTCGCCGGCGTCGCCGGCCGCCTTGGCGGGCTTGGGGTAGAACTCGATCGCCTCTTCCTCATCCGCCAAGTCGGCCTTGAACATGTCGACCAGCGTGTCCGCCCGCTTCGGCGGCGCCGCGAAGGCGATGTCGGGATCGCCCTTCAGAAACATGATCCGCGCCATGAACCGGTCGGAATGACCGATCTCCTCCGCCATCTCCTCGCGCATCTTCGCGGCGAGTAGGGTGAGGCCCCAGTCCTCCAGCACATGGGCGTGCAACTGGTACTGGTGCGCGGCGCTCATCTCCATCTTGAGGGCCTGATTAAGATTTTCGACGGTGCGGCTGTTCGACATGGCGGGTCCCCCGATTTCTCGAAATACATCGTCTCACCCAGAGATATGATTGTCGGACTGCGAATGTTCCACCACGAAGAGCGCCTGCGACCTCATGGCCGCGGCGCGATCACGCCGCAGATGGATCGACGCCGATGGTCATCCGGCCGACATATCCGTTCGCGCCGCGGCCGACATCGAGACGGGACGTACGTCCCGCACGTTGCGCGATCCAGTCGTTTCCGTTCAGCCGGGTTCGCCGTCTGCCGCGACGATAAGCGGGGTCATCGCCGTAGATTTCGTCCGAAAGCGCGTCCGGGAAGAACAACTGCCCGGTCAGCACGCGCGTCCGGTCGAGGTAGACCATGAAGTGGATGTGCGTCGTGCGGCCCGGATACCAGCCCGGATAGATCGTCGTGAATTCGGCCGCGCCCGCCGCGTCCGTCATCTGGACGCCGCGCAGGAACGTCTCGCCCTTGGCGCTCCTCTGGCCCGCGTCGCCGCCGCCGAAGGCGGAATAGACGCCGGCCGCGTCGCAGTGCCAGACGTCGAGGCGCGCGCCCGGAATCGGGCGGCAGGCGGCGTCGACGACGTTGAGCGCCAAGCGGAGCGGAACGCCGGCGCGATCTTCGCGGATGTCGCCGCGGACGAGCTCTCGCGCCAGATAGTAAGGCCCTGCGGTCGTTTCGGGCGTCAGCACGCATGCTCCGGCGGCCGCCGTCCGTGCGAATACGGGCGGCGCGAACGCCGCGCCGGTCGTCGCGGCGGCGGCGAGCAGCGCATGGCGGCGCGTCAGGCGGAAGGTCATCGCAATCTCCTACGGGAAGCCAGGGGCCGCGGCCCTGCCCGTCACCGGTCAGATCGCCGCGTAGACCCGCTTCAGGAAGCCGTCGAGCTTCGCCGGGTCGAGCCAGCGTGAGACGGCGACGAGGTCGCGCTCCGGGTCGATCCAGATCGAGTTGCCGCCGGCGCCGACGGCCTGGAAGGGACCGGCGGGGGCGGACGGGAAGCGCGCCCGGTCCGTGTTCAGCCACCAGAGCCAGCCGTAGACCGGGTTGACGTCTGCCGGCGTCGTCGCCCGACGGATGTAGTCCTCAGAAATCAGGCGCCGGTCGCCCCCCGCGCCATCCCATCGGCCGCCGCGCGCCATAAGCACGCCGATGCGCGCCTGGTCGCGGGCGGAAATGAACATGCCGCCGCCCCAGTGGGCGCCGCCGGAAACGGACGGCATCGTCCGGCCGTCGATTTCGACCCAGCTGTTCCGGTAGCCGTGCCATTCCCAGGTTCCGCTCGCGCCGATCGGGCGCATGACGCGCTCGGCCAGCACTTCCGGCAGCGGCTTCCGCCACACACGGAGGGCGGCGAGCGCCAGGCGGTTCACCCGGACGTCGTTGTATTCCCAATAGCTGCCGGGCGCCTGGAGCGGGCGCGCCTTGCCCTTCTCCGGATTGACGCCCTCGGCCTTGAGGTCCCGGTTCCGGTCGATCACGTCCGGCTTGCCCCAAAGCTCGCCCTCCCATTCGGAGGAAAGCTGGAGCATGTGCGTCCAGGTGATCGGGCGGTTCTGGTCGCTGTCGAAGCCGCCGTCGTCGACGAGTTCGCGGATCGGCCGATCAGGATCGGGGATCAGGCCGTCGTCGATGGCGAGGCCGACCGTCATGGAAATGCAGCTCTTGGCGCAGGAAAACGTCATGTCCGGCCGGTCGGCGTCGCCCCATTCGGCGACGATGCGCCCGCCGCGGACGATCAGTCCCGCCGGGCCGCCGCGCGGTCGGACATGGCCGATGATCTCGTTCCAGGGCGGCGGCTCGAAGTGTCCCTTGCCGATGACCTGGCCGAGATCCCGGTCCCAGGGCATTTCGTGGGCGGCCGCGTATTCGGCCGCTTCGGCGAAGGCAGGGTCGGCCTCCAGGCGCCATTGGGCGCCGGCGGGCGGCAGATAGTCCGCCCTCATTCCTCGAACATCTCGTAGTTGATCTTGGGCGCTGTTCCGAACCAGATCGGATAGTCCCGATGGTCCTTCAGGTCGTCTTCGGTGTTCGGATGCAGCAGGACGGTCAGGCCCTGGCGATTGAGCGCGAACCACGCCGTCGCGTCCGCAAGCCGGTCGTTCGGGATCAACACCTGGAAGCTGCCCATGGGGTGAGGGCCGACAGGCTTGTCGTGCATGCGGCCGAGCTGCAGGTCGGGCAGGTCGCGGGCGATGTCGGCGCGGACGGCGTCCGCCGTCGTGCGCGAGGCGCCGTCGAAATAGACGTGGACGTGCCAGTCTTGGATGACGTCGGTCGACTGGGTCATGCGGTCTTCCTTTCCGCGAGACGGACGGGCGGGCGCCCCTCCTCCATTTCCTTCACCAGCCGGTCGTAGTCCGGGTCGAGCGTCCCGCAGATCCGGTCCCAGATCGAGAGCTGGTTGCCGAAATTCACGTTGAAATGCTGGTGGTGCAGATCGTGATGGATCGTCGCTATCAGAGGCGACGGCGCCCGCGCCCAGCGGCCGGCGAAATGCTCGTAGCCCGAATGGCCGACCATGCCCTTGATCTGGTCGAAGGTCCGGCAGCCGATCAGCACCAGCGGCGGGATCGGGATGACGAAGGGCAGCAGCAGGAAGAACGACTGGATCAGGAAGGCGTCCGTCACGCTGAACGCGTCGTTGGTCCAGACCGTCGGCGCGACCGCCCGGTGGTGGCGCAGATGGAAGCGCCGGTAGAATGGCTTGGTGTGCATCAGCCGGTGCTCGAAATAGAGCCAGGCGTCATGCAGGATCAGCGTGGCGACGAAGGTCCATGCGGCCGAGATCGGCGTCAGCTCCAGCGGCGCCAGCGTCCAGCCAAGATGCTGCATGTAGAGCGCGCCGGCGGTGCAGAACGCAGTGCCGACCAGGGTCTTCAGACTTTGCTTGATTTCGGCCGCCGCCGACATGCGGGCGCGCCGGTCGCGGCCGCTCATCGCCGGGATGCGGCGGTCCGGATAGAAGCGGTTGATCCAGATCAGGAATCCGCCCACGCCGAAATAGACGGCGAGGTGCGCCGCATAGACGATGGCCCAGAGGGCCGCAAATTCGGCAAGCGGATGCATTGCGTCTGGCGTCTTTCTAGTCCCGGCCGGCTGCGACGTCGCGGATCGCGGCGAGCGCGGCGTCGATATCGTCCGTCGAGACGTCAATGTGGGTCACTGCGCGCATCAGGTCACGGGGGCCGTAGCCCGCGCCGATGCGCACGCCTTTCGCCAGCAGCCGCTTCGACATGTCGAAATTGTCGATCCCGGTCCCGTTGGCGTCGAAGAACACCATATTGGTCTCCGGCTCTTCCGGGTCCACCTCGATGCCCGGAATCTGCATCAGGCCCTTGGCGAGGCGCTTGGCGTTGGCGTGGTCTTCGGCCAGCCGCTCGACATGGTGGGTCAGCGCATAGACGCCGGCGGCCGCGACGATGCCGGCTTGGCGCATGGCGCCGCCGAACTGCGTCTTCCAGCGCCACGCCTCCTCGATGAAGTCGGCCGGGCCGACCAGCACCGCGCCGATCGGGCAGCCGAGGCCCTTGGAGAGGTCGATCCAGGCGCTGTCGCACTGGCTGGCGAAGTCCTTGGCCGACGTGCCGGTCGCCGCGACGGCGTTCAGCATCCGGGCGCCGTCCATGTGCAGCTTCAGGTCGTGGCGCTTCGCCGCGGCGGCGACGTCCTTCACCTCGTCCAGCGTCCAGCAGGCGCCGCCCCCGAAATTGCTGGTCTGCTCAATCGAGACGACCTTCGCGACCGGCCGGTTCCGCTTGTAAGGCTTGACTGCCTTGTCGACGTCCGCGCCGGTGAATATGCCGCGCCGGCCGCCGTCCACCTGGGTCAGCATGCAGCCGGATAGCGCGGCCGGCCCGCCGGTCTCGGCGTGGATCGGGTGGGCCAGCTGGTCCAGGATCACGGCGTCGCCCTGCCGGCAGTAGACCCTGTAGGCGATGGCGTTGCACATCGTGCCCGACGGCACGTAGACGGCGGCTTCGTGGCCGGTCAGCTCCGCCGCCATCTCGCAAAGCTTGTTGACGGTCGGGTCCTCGTGGGCCTGCTCGTTGCCGACCTCGGCCTCCGCCATCGCCTTGCGCATGGCGGGCGTCGGGCGGCTGACGGTGTCGCTATAGAGATCGACGGCGATGGCGGACATGGTCGGAGGGCTCCGGCGATGTTGGATTGGCCGGAGTGATAGCAGGCATTGCGCCGGTTCAGAAGCCGCGTCCCTTCTCTTTCAGGAATGCGTCCTCCGCCGGCGTCGAGGCGCGGCCCAGCACGGCGTTCCGATGCGGGAAGCGGCCGAACTCCTGGACGATGTCGCGGTGGACTTCGGCGTACTTCAGGTATTCCGCGTCGCCGAGCCCGGCATAGAGGCGTACGCTCTCCGCCTGGGCGGCCTGGTCCTCCGCATGCTCGAACGGCAGGTAGAGGAAGGCGCGCTCGTGAAGACCCATGTCGTCGTCCCAGCCGGCCGCGACGGCATGACGCGCCGCCGCGAGCGCGCGGTCGTCGGTCGCGTAGGCGCGGCCGTCCTCGCGGAAGAGGTTGCGCGGGAACTGGTCGGTCAGGAGGACGTATGCCAGGAGCGAGCCGGGCGCCTCGAGCCAGCTGTCGCGCTCGCCGGCGCGGGCGGCTTCCCAGTCCGGCAGAAAGCGCCGGCATTCGGCGTCGAACGCCGGGCCGCCCTGGAACCACTTCTCGCGTTTGAGCCCGGGATCGCCTTCGAACCAGAACGTCAGGATCTCTTCGACATCGGCCATGACAGGCTCCGACCGTCCGCAATGAAAAACGGCGCCCACGCTAGCGGGCGCCGTTCTCCAGGAAAAGCGGTAGGCAGGGACGCGGGCGGACGGTCAGTTCTTGTCCACGTCGCCATGCCTGCCGTGGTGGCCGTGACGGTGGCCGCGGCGGCCTTCGCCCTTTTCGATGGCGCCGTCGTCGTTGGCGTCCATCCGGGCGAAGCGCTTCTCGCCGACGGCCTGGGCCTCGGCGCGGGAGATGGCGCCGTCGCCGTCCGTGTCCGCCATGGCGAGCCTGCGGTCGATCATGCGATTGACGATCTCGGCGAACATCTCGTCGCGGGAGAGCATGCCGTCGCCGTCCGTATCCGCCTTGGCGAAGCGGGCGTCGCCGAAGGCGGTCGCTTCCGCCTTGGAGATCTTGCCGTCCTTGTCCGTATCGATCATGCCGAAGCGGTCGGGACCGCCATGGTGGCCGTGGCCGCCCTTGCCGGCGATGGCGCCCGCCAGAGGGACGGCGGCGATCGTGGCGACGGCGGCGGCTGCGAGGATCAGGGAGCGTTTCATGTTCGATTCGGTCCTTCCGGTCGATGTGATTTGGGTTCCGATTTCGGAAGAACGGGCGCGCGTCCGACTTCTGATAGGCAAACGCGCTGGCTCTGGGATTCCGTCGAAAAATTTCCGTCATGATTGAAGTTCATGATATGTTCGCTGCAGACATCAGCAAAGGAGCGCAGCCATGGATCCCAGACCGGGCCATTTCTATTGGAACGAACTCATGACGCACGATCTCGCCGCCGCGAAGGCGTTCTACGCGGCGACGTGCGGCTGGACGTATGAGGAGATGACGGTCGACGGCATGGTCTACACCGTCATCAAGGTCGGCGACATGCCGGCCGGCGGCATGTTCGCCATGTCGGGCGAGGAATTCGCCGAGGCGCCGGATCACTGGACCGGCTACGTCGAAGTCCCCGACTGCGACGCGGCGGCCGCGGCGGCGGCGAAGGCGGGCGGCACGGTGATCCAGGGGCCGTTCGACATCACCGGCGTCGGCCGCATCGCCCTCGTCCGGGATATTGCGGGCGCGCAGATCGGCGTGATCAAGCCGGCGCCCAATCCGCCCGCCTGATCCGGTAGAGCACATGCCGGCGGAAGGGCGAATCCGCCGGCAGCAGCGGGTGATCGAAATCATCGGCTGGGTCGTGCGTCATGCCGAGCCGCGCCATCACCGCGCGTGACGGGGCGTTTGCCGGGATGGTGAAGCTGACGATCTCTTCGAGGCCGAGTTCCTGGAAGCCGTAGGCGAGCGCGGCGGCGGCGGCTTCCGCCGCATAGCCTTTGCGCCAACAGTCCCGCCGGATGCGCCAGCCGATTTCGACGGCGGGCGCGAAATGGGCGTCGAAGCGAATGCGGGCGAGGCCGACCAGCCCGACCAGCGCGCCGTCGTCCTTGCGTTCGATGGCGGGAAAGCAGAAGCCGTCCTCCGTCGCGCGCTGGCCGATCCGGTCGATGAAGGCGTCGCTCTCGGCGCGGGACAGCGGCGCCGGGAAGAAGCGCATGGTTTCCGCGTCGCCGTTGAGCGCGGCGAAGGCTGCGCGGTCGCTGTCCCGCCATCGGCGGGCGATCAGGCGCTCGGTCTCGTAGTAGCGGTCGGCCATGTTCGCCGTCCCCGCGTCAGGCCTCGACGATCGACTTCAACTCCGGCGTCGGCGCGCCGGCAAGCTTGGCGACGTCCGGAACCGGCCGCGCCATGTCCGGCATGCCCTTGATCGCCTGCTCAATGGCATGAGCGGCGCCGAGCACGAAGCCGTCGTCCTTGGCGGGACCGATCACCTGCAGGCCGAAGGGCATGCCCTTCTCGTCGCGGCCGAGCGGGATCGACGCGGCGGGGCAGGTGGTCAGCGTGATGCCGAACGTCGGCGCCAGCCATGAGAAGTACGACTTCAGCTTCTTGCCGTTGATCTTCTCCAGGTGCCATTCGGTCCAGGGGAAGGGCGAGATCGGCACGGTCGGCCCGATCAGCAGGTCGAACTCGCCGAAGAATTCCTCCGTGCGCCGGTAGAGCGCGGTGTGCTCGACCGATGCGGCGGCGATGTCGGCGACGCTCATCGCGGCGCCTTCCTCGTAATTGGCGCGCACGTTCGGGCCGAGCAGCGCCGGGTCCCGCTCATAGGTCGCCCGGTGGCTCGCGACGAAGCTCAAAGCGCGGAGCGCGCCGAAGGTCGCCTCGGCGTCGCCCAGATCCGGCGTCGCCTCGATGCATTCCTGGAAGAAGTGCTTGATCGCCTGCACCTTGGCGCGGAAGGTCGCCGCATAGGCCTTGTCGATCGGCGCGAAGCCGAAGTCCGTCGTCCAGGCGACGGACAGGCCGGCGAGATCGACCGGCATCGGCGTGGCGAAGTCCCTCGGGTCGACGGCGGTCGCCAGCGGGTCCCGCGCATCGTCCGCGGCCTGGTGGCCCAGCAGCATGCACAGGTCCTCGATCGATCGCGCCATCGATCTTTGCGCCA
>DAINCG010000008.1:20387-23057 GCA_036732525.1 Pseudomonadota bacterium
CGACCAGCCGAGCAGGCGCTTCGCCGTCGGCACGAGCCCCGGCGTCGGCCGGAAGCCGGCGACGCCGCAATATGCCGCCGGGATGCGCAGGCTGCCGCCCATGTCGGATCCCGTCGCCAGCGGCGTCATTCCGCAGGCGAGGGCGACGGCGGAGCCGCCGGACGAGCCGCCTGCGTTCAACGTGGGATCGAACGGGTTGCCGGTCGCGCCCCAGACCGGATTGCGGGTGTTGGCGCCGGCGCCGAACTCCGGCGTGTTGGTCTTGCAGAAGACGACGCCGCCGGCGCGCTTCACGCGCGCGATCATGAGGTCGTCGGCTTCCGGCACATGGTCCCGGAACTGCGGCGAGCCGTAGGTCGTGAGCAGGCCCTCCGTGTCGTGCAGGTCCTTCGCCGCGACCGGCAAGCCATGCAGCGGCGCCAGGTCGTCGCCGCGCAGCACGGCGCGCTCGGCTTCGACCGCCACGACGCGGGCGCGGTCGAAGTCCCGCCCGCAGATCGCGTTGACGGCGGGGTCGACCGCCTCGATACGGGCGATGCAGGCCTCGAGCAATTCGACCGGCGAAATCTCCTTCGAACCGATCATGCGCCGGGCGGTCTTGGCGGAGAGGTCGTTCAAGCTGTCATCGGCCATGGGGCGTCCTTTCGGGAGCGCGCGGAATATCAGGGGGCCGCGCCGGCCGCACGTTCCCGGTCCTGGGCTTCGACGGATGCAATGGCGGTCATGTTCAGGACGGTGCGGGCGGTCGCCGCCGGGGTGAGAACGTGCGCCGGTTCCTCGACGCCGAGCAGGATCGGGCCGATGTGCAGCCCGCCGGCGGCGGCCTTGGCGAAGTTGAACGCGATATTGGCCGCGTCGAGCGTCGGCATGATCAAGAGATTCGCCGCGCCTTTCAGCCGGGCGTCCGGCATGACGCGCCGGCGGACCGCCTCGTCGATCGCGGCGTCGGCGTGCATCTCGCCCTCGACCTCGAAGTCGAGCTCCATTTCCTGCAGCTTGGCGATCGCCGCCCGCATCTTGAAGGCGGAGGGGCTGTCGCGGCCGCCGAAGTTGGAGTGGGAGATCAGGGCCACCTTCGGCGTCATGCCGAACCGGCCGAGCTCGCGGGCGGCGAGCAGGGTGGTCGCGACGATGTCGTCCGCCGTCGGATCATGCTGGACATAGGTGTCGGCGATGAAATAGGCGCCGGAGGGCAGGATCAGGCCGCTCAGCGCCGCGAGGCTGCGGACGCCCCGCGCCTTGCCGATCACCCATTCGACCTCACGCAGATTGCCGGCATAGTCGCCGTCCAGGCCGCAGATCATGGCGTCGGCGTCGCCCCGGCGGATGGCGACGGCGGCGATGGCGGTCGTGTTCGAGCGGATCGCCGTGCGCGCGGCGTCCGGCGTCACGCCGCGGCGGCCCATCAGGGCGTGATAGGTCTCCCAGTAGTCGCGGTAGCGATCGTCGCGCTCGGGGTTGATGATCTCGAAGTCCTGGCCCGGCTTGAAGCGGAGGCCGAGGCGCGAGGCGCGCACCTCGATGACGCGCGGCCGGCCGATCAGGATCGGCCGGGCGAGGCCCTCGTCGATCGCGGCCTGGGCGGCGCGCAACACGCGCTCGTCCTCGCCGTCGGCATAGATCACCCGTTTCGGGTCCTCGCTCGCCCGCTCGAACACCGGCTTCATCATCAGGCCGGAGCGGAAGACGAAGGCGTCGAGGCGCTGCTTGTAGGCCCGCCAATCCTCGATCGGGCGCGCGGCCACGCCCGATTCGCAGGCGGCCTTGGCGACGGCCGGCGCGATCTCCAGGATCAGGCGTGGATCGAACGGCTTCGGGATGATGTAGTCGCGGCCGAAGCTGCGGCTCTCGCCGCCCATCGCCTTGGCCACGATATCGCTCTGCTCTTTCATCGCCAGGTCGGCGATGGCCTTCAGGCAGGCCAGCTTCATCTCCTCGTTGATCGCCGTGGCGCCGACGTCCAGCGCGCCGCGGAAGATGTAGGGGAAGCAGAGAACGTTGTTCACCTGATTGGGATAGTCGGAGCGCCCGGAGGCGATGATGGCGTCGTCGCGCGCCTCCATGATGTCCTCGGGCATCATCTCCGGCACCGGGTTGGCCAGTGCCATGATGATCGGCTGCGCGGCCATGGCCTTGACCATCTCCGGCTTCAGCACGCCCGGCGCCGAGAGGCCGAGGAAGACGTCGGCGCCCTCGATCACCTCGCCCAGCTTGCGCTTGTCGGTCGGCTGCGCGTAGCGCGCCTTCCAGCGGTCCATGACCTCTTCGCGGCCCTCGTAGACGACGCCGGCGATGTCGGTGACCCAGATGTTCTCCCGCCGCACGCCCAGGGAAACCAGCAGGTCGAGGCAGGCCAGCGCCGCCGCGCCGGCGCCGGAGGTGACCAGCTTCACCTCGCCGATCTCCTTGCCGACAAGTCTCAACCCGTTGTAAATCGCCGCGCCGACGATGATCGCGGTGCCGTGCTGGTCGTCGTGGAACACCGGGATGTTCATGCGCTCGCGCAGCGTGGCCTCGATCTCGAAGCACTCCGGCGCCTTGATGTCTTCCAGGTTGATGCCGCCGAAGGTCGGCTCCAGCGCCGAGACCACGTCGATGAAGTGCTCGGGGTTCCGGGCATCGACCTCGATGTCGAAGACATCGACGCCGGCGAACTTCTTGAACAGGACG
>DAINCG010000009.1:0-12294 GCA_036732525.1 Pseudomonadota bacterium
CGGACCCGCCGCTATCACATTTTCAACCATTTGGGCCGACAATGGCCGGATCGCCCCTCGCGCGAGCCCCGGCCGCGCCCAATAGAAGGCTTTCGACGATGTCCGTTGACACCATCCGCCCCGAGATACGCCGTGCTCGCTGCCGGCCAAGACTGTCTCTCTTTGCCCTCGCCCTCCTCGCCGCCGCCGCCCGCATGGGCGCCCGCGCCGTCTATCTGATGCCGAACGTGCACAATCCGACGACCGTCACCATGCCGCTCGCGCGCCGCGAAGCCTTGGCGGCGGCGGCCCGGGCCGACGATCTGCTGATCCTGGAAGACGACGTCTACGGCTTCCTCGTCCCCGAGCCCTTGCCCGCGTTCGCCGCATTGGCGCCGGAGCGGACGGCGCTGATCGGCAGCGTCTCGAAGTTCATGGCGCCGGCGCTCCGCATCGGCTGGATAGCGCCCCCCGCCGACCGGGCGGCGGAGGTGGCGAGCGCGCTACGCGCCCTCGCCTGGATGGCCTCGCCGCTCCTGGCGGAAATCGTCGCGGCACCAGGCGAGCTTCTCGGCCGAGCTCGCGAGCGCGACGGCGCGCGCCCCCTTGTCCTTGGCGATCTGGCCGACGACCTGGCCGACCGCCAGCGCGACGCCGCGCGGCGACGGATGGCCGTGGTCCGGCGCACGCTGGGGCGCTGGCTGCATGAGGCGCCGGAGATCGCGATGCACGCCTGGCTGCCGCTGCCGGAACCCTGGCGCGCCGACGCCTTCGTCGCGGAGGCGGAGGCGCGGCGCATCGCCGTCACCGGCGCCGGCGCCTTCGCCGTCGGCCGTGGCCGCGCGCCCCACGCGATCCGCTTCGGGCTCGGCGCCGCGCCGCTGGACCGGCTGGAAGAGGGCCTGGCGACGCTCGCCGGGCTGCTCGCCGCGCCGCCGCGCGCGGGCGCCGCGGTCGTCTGATGCGCATCCGGCACGCGACCATGGCCGATGCGGCCGAGACGACGCGCATTCTCAATCACTATGTCCTGCATTCCAACGCGCGCTTCGACGTGGAGCCGTTTCGGGTTGAGGATCGGCTCGACTGGATGGCCGGATTCGACCCCGCCGGCCGCTGGCGCATGTTCGTCGCGGAAATGGACGCGGGCCTCGCCGGGTATGCCTGCACGCAGCCCTATCGGCCAGGCAAGGCTTTCGACCATTCGGTCGAAGTCTCGATCTACCTGGATCCGGCGGCGCGCACGCGGGGCCTCGGATCGCGTCTCTATGAACGGCTGTTTGACGGCCTTGGCGACGCGGGCGTGCATCGCGCGCTCGCCGGCATCGCGCAGCCGAACCCGGCGTCGATGGCGCTGCACCGCAAGTTCGGCTTCGTCGAAGTCGGCACGTTCAGCGAATACGCCATCAAGCACGGCGTCTACATCAGTTCGACCTGGATGGAGAAGCGTTTCTGAGCGGCGCCGCCGGCGGAGGACTTCAATCCGGCGGCGGTTCGCGGTCCGGGTCGACCATGGCGTCGATCTTGCGTGTCGCGCCCCGGAACGCCGCGATCAGGCGGCCGTCCTCGCCGCGCACTTCGACGTCGTAGAGGCCGTTCCGACCGCCGGCGGAAAGCTCCCGCGCCTCGGCGCGGAGCGTTTCGCCGCGCTGGCCGGGCTTGATGAACGTGACCTGGGCGTGCTGGGCGAGGGCGACCCGGTTGTCGCCGTTGCTCGCGTAGGCCATCGCCGTGTCTGCCAACAGGAAGATGTAGCCGCCATGGGCGATGTCGTGGCCGTTCGCCATGAAGTCCGCCACCGGCATGGCGAGGCGGCACCAGCCCATGCCCATCGCCTCGATCCGGATGCCGAGATGCCGGGAGGAAATGTCCTTTTCGAGCAGACGCTCGCCGGTCCGGGCGGCATAGACGTCGCGGGCGTCGTCAGTCATGGCGGATCCTTCGGGCAGACTATCGGGGGCGCCCTCGCGCCGGGACTTGCGCTAGGGTGCCCCGGATCGCAGCAGGGGAGCGCGCCGCGTGAACCACGACGCCTATTCGAACCAGTATATCCGGGACATCCTGGACAGTGTGAAGACGGTCGCCCTCGTCGGCGCCAGTCCGAACTGGAACCGGCCGAGCTTCTTCGTGATGAAATACCTGCAGGCGAAGGGCTACCGGGTGATCCCGGTGAACCCCGGCGTCGCCGGCCAGGAGATCCTGGGCGAGACCGTCTATGCGAGCCTGAAGGACATTCCGGAGCCGGTCGACATGGTCGACGTCTTCCGCAACTCGGAAGCGGCGGGGCCGATCACCGACGAGGCGATCGAAATCCGCGCCAAGGTCGTCTGGATGCAGTTGACCGTCCGGAACGACGCCGCGGCCGAACGGGCGGAAGCGGCCGGCCTCAAGGTCGTCATGAACCGCTGCCCGAAGATCGAGTTCGCCCGCCTCAATGGCGAGATCGGCTGGTCCGGCGTCAATTCCGGCGTCATCACCTCCAAGCGCCGCAAGCTGCCGGCCTGAGCGACGATCGACCGATGACCCAGGATTCGCCCTACGGCTTCGAGACGCTCGCGATCCACGCCGGCGCCGCGCCCGATCCCGCGACCGGCGCCCGCGCGACGCCGATCTACCAGACGACGTCCTACGTCTTCGACGACGCGGACGCCGCCGCCTCGCTCTTCAACCTGCAGACCTATGGCTACATTTATACCCGCCTCGGCAATCCGACGGTCGCGGTGCTGGAGGAGCGCATCGCCACATTGGAGGGCGGGCGCGGGGCCATCGCGACCGCCTCCGGCCACGCCGCGCAGATGCTGGCGCTGTTCACGCTGATGGATCCGGGGGCCTCCTTCGTCGCATCCAACAAGCTCTATGGCGGCTCCGTCACCCAGTTCAGCCGCACCTTCAAGAAGTTCGGCTGGAACTGCGACATGGTCGACGTGGAGGACCTGGCGGCGGTCGAGGCGGCGCTCGCCAAGCCCGAATGCAAGGCGCTTTTCTGCGAGAGCCTCGCCAATCCGGGCGGCGTCGTCTCCGACCTGGAGACGCTGGCGGACATGGCGCACAAGGCGGGCGTGCCCTTGATCGTCGACAACACCATGGCGTCGCCCGCGCTCTGCCGGCCGTTCGAATGGGGCGCGGACGTCGTCATCCACTCGACGACCAAATTCCTCTCCGGCCACGGCAACGCCATGGGCGGCATGGTCGTCGACAGCGGCCGGTTCGACTGGGCGCAGAACGACAAGTTCCCGAGCCTGACCAAGCCCGAGCCCGCCTATCACGGTCTCGTCTTCTACGAGACCTTCGGCGATCTGGCGCTGACCGTGCATGGCCACGCCGTCGGCCTCCGCGACCTTGGGCCCGCGATGGCGCCGATGAACGCATTCCTCACGATCACCGGCGTCGAGACCTTGCCGCTTCGGATGGAACGGCATTCGGAGAACGCCGCCGCCGTCGCAGCTTTTCTCGCGAGCCATCCGAAAGTCGCGTGGACGTCCTATGCCGGGCTCGACGGCAACCCGTTCAAGCCGCGCGTCGAGAAGTATCTCGGCGGCAAGGCGGGCTCCGTCTTCACCTTCGGCGTGAAGGGCGGCTACGAGGCGGGGCTGAAGCTGGTCGAGGGCTGTGAGCTCTTCAGCCATCTCGCCAATATCGGCGACACCCGCAGCCTGATCCTGCACCCGGCCTCGACGACCCACCGCCAGTTGACCGAGGACCAGGCGACGGCCGCCGGCGCCGGCCCCGACGTCATCCGCCTTTCCATCGGCCTGGAGACGGCGCGCGACATCATCCGGGATCTGGAGCAGGCGCTGGCGGGCATTTAGGCCAGACCCCGGCCGCGGTTCCGGCCGCCGCAATGCCGATCGCGCCGAGGAGCCCCAGCGCCGCCGGCAGCCCGAAGGCGCCGCCGACCCAGCCCGCCAGCGGGTATGTCACGAGCCAGCAGGCATGCGACAGCGCGAACTGGGCGACGAACAGAGACGGTCGCTCCGAGGCGTCGCCGGATCGTCGGAGCAGGCGGCCGCTCGGCGTCAGGATCGCGGCGTAGGACATGCCGGCGAGCGCCCAAAGCGCAAGGAAGGCGTTCCAGCCAGGCCAGCCGGCGGCGCCGGCATAGGCGGCGAGCACGAGGGCCAGCAGGCCGAAAGCGCCGGCGCCCGTAAGCATCGCTGTCCGGTCGGAAATCCGCTCCAACAGGCGCGGCAGGATAAGCGCGGTTAGCATCGAGCCCGCGCCGAACGCCGCCATGGCGACCGCGAAGGCGGACTCGTCGCCGCCGAAGCGCACTCGGACGATGACGACGGTGTTGACCAGCACGAAGGCGCTGGGCGCCGCCGCCGCCATGGATAGCGCCAGCAGTCCGCGCAGCCGGGCCGTCGCGAGATAGAGCCGAAGGCCTCGCGTCAGCCGGTCGGCGAAGCCGAATTCGGCGCTGTCCGGCGCGCGCGGCGGGACGGCGGCCAGCCAGACCAGAACAGCCGAGCCCAGAAATCCTGCGACCGTGCCGGCGAACAGCCCGTGGAAGTTCATGAAGGTCAGCAGCAGCCCCGCCAGCGCCGGGCTCGCCAAATTCTCCAGGTCGTAGGCGAGGCGGGTCAGCGACAGCGCCCGCGTATAGCGCGCATCGTCCTTCAGGATGTCGGGGATGACCGCCTGGAAGGCGGGCGCGAACGCGGCCGACGCCGCCTGCAGGACGAAGATCAGCAGATAGACCTGCCAGACGGCGTCGATGAACGGCAGGACGCTGGCGCGCACAAGGTCGGCCGCGATCAGCACCGCCTTCCGCGGCAGCCGCTCGATCAGCGCATGGGCGACCGGCGAGAACCCGACATAGGCGACCATCTTGATCGCGAAGACGGTCCCGAGCACGACGCCCGCGTCGGTGCCGGCGAGATCGTAGGCGAGCAGGCCGAGCGCGACGCTCATCAGGCCGGTTCCGACGAGCGCGATCGCCTGGGCGGCGAACAGCTTGCCGTAGGCGGGATGGGTCAGGACGTCGAGCAACTGCCCCCCGCTTCCGGCCGCCCGCCTACTGCCGCTCCGCCGGGGTGATCGGGAAGGTTTCGCGTTTGCCGGCGCGTTCGACGGTGACCGAGACCTCCTCGCCGGGCTTCAGGCCGTTCAGCGTGCGGACGAAGTCGTAGATGTTTTCGACGTCCTGGCCGGCGAGGCCGACCATGACGTCGCAGACCTTCAGGCCCGCCGCCTCGGCCGGGCCGTCCTTGACGACGCCGGAGAGCGCCACGCCCTTCACGTCGCCGCCGGCATAGTCCGGGATCGTGCCGAGGAAGACGTTGCCGGTGCGCCGCCGGCCGGCGCCCTCAGGGCGCGCGACCTTGACGTAGGCGGGCTCGTCCTCAGCCAGCGCCCGGCCGCGCGCGACCAGCGCCACCAGCCGCGCGATGTCCTTCAGGCCCTCGTAGTTCAGCTTCTCGGCGGTGTCGCGGGGCGTGTGGTAGTCGGTGTGCGCGCCGGTGAAGAACGCCAGGATCGGCGCGCCCTTCAAATAGAACGTCGTCGCGTCGGTCGGGAGATAGGTGTCGTCGGAGGCGACGACCGGCAGTCCGACGACCGCGTTCCGCCGCTCGATTTCCCGCGCCCAGACGTCGGACGAACCCATGCCGGCGACGATCAGCCGGTCGCGGAGCCGCCCGACCATGTCCATGTTGAGATATGCCGTGACAAGATCCGCGATATCGTCCTTGCCGCCGGCCTTCGCCAGCGCATCGACATAGTGGGTCGAGCCGAGCAGGCCCAGTTCCTCGCCCGACCAGGCTGCGAAGACGATGTCGCGCTTGCCTTTGAGCTTGCCGGCCCTGGCGTCCGCCGCGAGCTTCTGCGCGACCTCGATCAGCGCGGCGACGCCCGAGGCGTTGTCGTCTGCGCCGTAGTGAATATCGTCCGCCTCCTCGGCGCCGGCGAGCGAGCCCGATGTCTCGCCGCGTCCGAGATGGTCGATATGCGCGCCGATGACGAGCGGCGGCAGGCCGCCCTCCGTCTTGCCGTCGAGCTCCAGCCGGCCGACGACATTGCGCCCCGTGGCATGCTGGAAATCGAGCGCCACAGTCGCCTCGATCTCGACGCCGATCAGGTCGCGGCCGGCGAACTTGCCCGCTTCGATCGTCTCGGTCATCGGGGTGAGGTCGTTCTTCAGAATCGCCAGCATGCGGGCGCCTTCGGCGCGGGAGACGGCGATGGCAGGCAGTGCGGCGAAGCCGGAAGTCGCCTCGAAGGCGAGCGGCGGCAGCTTGTCCTGGAAGCTGTCGCGCGGCGGCGGCGCGAAGACGACGCCGGTCGCGCCGCGCGACTTCGCGACGGAGGCCTTGTAGCGAAGGTCGGCGAAGCGGGAGAGCTCCGACCGCCGCGCCGCCGTCACGTCGTTCGGCAGGCCGCGCCAGATCAGCACCCACTTTCCAGAGACGTCGAGGTCGCCATAGCTGTCGAGCGCGGCGTCGTCCCCGGTCGCCGGCGCGACGATGCCATAGCCAGCGAAGACGACGCTCGCCTTCTCGACGGCGCCGCTCTTCGAAAAGGCCAGGGGCCGCCAGGCTTCGTCGAGGGCGAGCGGCTTCGCTTCGCCGTCGACGGAGACGCTGAGGGCGTTGCCCGATCCAAGCGCCGCGCCGGAGGTGAAGGTGAATGGCTGGAACATGCCGCCTGCGTCGCCGGCGGGCGCGAGGCCGATGCCGGCGAAGGCGGACGCCACATAGTCGGCCGCGATGCGCTCGCCGTCGCTGCCGGTCAGCCGGCCTTGGGTTCCGTCCGAAGCCAGCTTCTCGACATGCTTCTTCAGGTCCGCGACCTGGATCTCGTCGTCCGTGCCTTCGATCGCGCCGGGCGCGGCGTCGGCGCGGAGCGGCGAGGCCGCCAGCAGCTGCATGGCGGCGTCGTGGTCCCAGTCGGCGACGAAGATCTGGCTCTGCTTCTTCGGCGTCGCATTGGACGTCCAGCTCAGCGTCTTGCCGTCGGGCGCGAAGGTCGGCAGGCCGTCAAAGCCTTCGCGGTCGGTCACGCGCACGGGCTCCCGCCGTCCTTCGGCGTCGACCAGGTAGAGCTCGAAATTGCCGAAGCCGTGCTTGTTGGTCGCGAAGATCAGGTAGTCGCCCGACGGGTGGAAATAAGGGGCCCAGGAAAGCACGCCGAGGTCGGTCAGCCGCTTCTGGCCGGACCCGTCGGCGTTCATGGTGAAGATTTCGGCGCGCGCGCCGTCCTCGGAAAAGCGCCGCCAGGTGATCTTCGTGCCGTCCGCGCTCCAGAACGGGCCGCCATCATAGCCCGGCACGTCCGTCAGCCGCCGGACGTTCGAGCCGTCGGCGTTCATGACGTAGATGTCGAGGAAATAGGCCTGATCGCGTTCTAGTCGGACCTTGTCCTCCGGCCCGAGCTCGCCCGTATAGGCGGCGCGGTTGGACGCGAAGACGATTTGCTTGCCGTCAGGCGAATAGGCGCCTTCGGCGTCGTACCCGGTCTCGGTCGTGAGTTGCTTGAATTCGCCCGTCGACAAATCCGCCTCGACGATGTCGAAGGCCGGATCGTAGTCCCAGCTATAGCGGCGCTTCTGGCCGGAGGCGCGGAAATCCAGTTCCGCCTGCATCTTGGCCTGGGCCTCGGGGTCGAACTGGGTCGAGGCGTAGAGCGCGCGGTTGTCGGTCGGGTGCAGCCAGCCGCAGGTCGTCTTCCCGACGCCGGGGGAGATGCGCTCGACGTCCCCGGTTTCCAGGTCGAGCACGTACATCTGATAGAACGGATTGCCGTCGGTCCGCTCGCTCTGGAAGATCATCCGCTTGCCGTCGGCGGAATAGTAGCCTTCGCCCGCGCGCGCGCCTTCGAAGGTCAGCTGGCGCGGGTTGGCGATGGGCGAGGCGGAGACCGCCGTCATGGGAAGCAGCGCCGCGAGAACGGCGAGGCAGGTCGTGCGCTTCATGTAATGCACCCGGAAAGAGTTGTCTGTCCCCGGCGAGTAAATTGGGCAAGCGGCACCGCTTGAAAAGTCCATCTGCCCGGAATGTGACGCGTGTCATTCGCCGTCCGGCCGGAACCATGGCCTGCCGCTCCGGATTATCCCTCCATGCTTCAAAACGGACGGAGGGTCCCATGAGCGAAGAGAAGAACGCGAAGATCGAAGGCGAAGGCTCCTACGAGGCGGCCGAAAAATTCCAGAAGGCGCAGCACGACTTCGCTGGTACGGAGAAGGCGAAGCAGAAGGCGCGCGATGCGGCCGAGGCCGTCGACGGCGAGGAGGCGGCGGAACTGGAGAAGGCCCGCAAGGCCGCCGCGAAGGGCAAGACAGCCTGATCGCGCGCTTCGACTAAAGCGTAAGTTCGGCCACGGCGTTCGCGAAGGCCTCCGGCGCCTCCTGCGGCACGTTGTGGCCGATCTTCTCCAGCAGCCGGCGCTCGTAAGCGCCGGTGAAGCGCTGCGCATCCCGGTCCTTCGCTGGCGGCGGATGCACGCCGTCCGCGATGCCGTGCAGATTGATCGTCGGAACGGCGATGTCGGGCGTCGCCGCGAGCTTGGTCTCGATCGCCGCATAGGCCGGATCGGCCTCGGCATCTGCGTAGCGCACCCGATATGAGTGGATCACGACGTCGACATAGTCCGGATTGTCGAAGCTCGGGGCGGTCCGGGCGAAGGTCGCGTCGTCGAAGTCCCATTCGGGCGACCACAGCCGCCAGAGCAGTTTCGCGAGGTCGGCCCGATTCTCGGCCAAGCCGGCGCGGCCGCGTTCCGTGTGGAAGTAGTACTGGTACCAGTAGCGGTGTTCCGCCGCCGGCGGCGCGGGACGGACGGACGCCGCGACGTTCTGAATGTTGTAGCCGGCCCCGGTGACTAGGCCGCGGCAGCGCTCCGGCCAGAGCGCGGCCACGACGCAGGCGGCCCGGCCGCCCCAGTCGTACCCGGCGAGGGTCGCCGCCTCGATCCCGAGCGCGTCCATGAA
Organism: Pseudomonadota bacterium; assembly: GCA_036732525.1. Classification (GTDB taxonomy): domain Bacteria; phylum Pseudomonadota; class Alphaproteobacteria; order Bin95; family Bin95; genus VMCJ01. The sequence continues at coordinate 8,900 of DAINCG010000009.1, forward strand.
ATCCCGAAGATCGGCGCCCAGCGCCGCCTGTTCGCCCGACCGCGGCGTCGCGGGATCGCGGAAGCGCGTCGGGCCGTAGCCGCGAAGGTAGGGCGTCAACGTGCGCACGCCCGACGCCGCCAGCCGGTCGGCGCAGTCGTCGTAGGATCGTACGTCATAGGGGAAGCCGTGCAGCAGGATGGCGGTCGGCCCGTCGGCGGGGCCGCGGTCCAGATAGGCGATCTCCAGCCGGTCGGTTCGAACGGTCTTCTCGGTCATCGGCGCAGCATCCCCAAAAGGCCGCGCACCAGTTCTCGGCCAAGGCTCGTGGCGACGGAGCGCGCGGCCGACTTCGCCGCCGATTCGAAGACGCTGTCGCTGCGGCTCGATCTCGAACGGCCGCTCGCGCGCGCTTCCTTTTCGCGCGCCTTCTCCTCGAGCGCGCGGCGTCGTTCCTCCGCCTCGCGTTGCTCCGCGGCCTCGGCTTCCGCCGCGGCCTTGGCGGCGCGGGCCTGCAGGACCTCATAGGCGCTCTCGCGGTCGACCGGCTTGTCGTAACGGCCGGCGACCGGGCTTGCGGCGATCACGCGCGTCCGCTCCGCCGCCGTTGCGGGACCGAGCCGGGAGGTCGGCGGCCGGATCAGCGTGCGTTCGACGACGCCTGGCGCGCCCTTGGCGTCGAGGAAGGAGGTCAACGCCTCGCCGACGCCGAGTTCGGTGATCGCCTCGGCAGCGTCGAAGTTCGGGTTCTGGCGGAAGGTGTCGGCGGCGGCGTTGACGGCGCGGCGGTCGCGCGGCGTGAAGGCGCGGAGCGCATGCTGCACCCGGTTGCCGAGCTGGCCCAGCACGTCGTCCGGCACGTCGGACGGGCTTTGCGTGACGAAAAAGACGCCGACGCCCTTCGACCGGATCAGGCGGACGACCTGCTCGATCTTATCGACCAGCGCCTTCGGCGCGTCCTCGAACAGCAGGTGCGCCTCGTCGAAGAAGAACACGAGCTCCGGCTGATCCGGGTCGCCGACCTCCGGCAACTCCTCGAACAGCTCCGCCAGGAGCCACAGCAGGAAGGTCGCGTAGAGCTTCGGCGCCATCATCAGCTCGTCGGCGGCGAGCACATTGACGAAGCCGCGCCCGTTCCGATCCGTGCGCATCAGGTCCATCAGGTCGAGCGCCGGTTCGCCGAAGAACTTGTCGCCCTCCTGCCGCTCCAGCTCCAGCAGCTTTCGCTGGATCGCGCCGACCGACGCGGTCGATACGTTGCCGTAGGCGGCGCTGATCTCCGCGCGGCGGTCCGATATGGCGACCAGGAGGGCGCGCAGGTCCTTCAGATCGAGGAGCAGCATCCCCTCGTCGTCGGCGATCTGGAAGGCGATGGTCAGCACGCCTTCCTGGGTGTCGTTCAGGCCGAGGATGCGCGCCAGCAGCAGCGGTCCCATTTCCGAGACCGTGGTCCGGATCGGATGCCCCTGGCGGCCGAACAGGTCCCAGAAGATCACCGGCGGCGCCTCGAATTCATAATCTTCGAGCCCGATCAGCCCGGCGCGCTTGGCAAGGAAATCCTTCGGCTCGCCCGGCTGCGACAGGCCGGAAAGGTCGCCTTTGACGTCGGCCAGGAAGACCGGCGTGCCGGCCCGGCTGAAGGCCTCCGCCAGATTCTGCAGGGTCACGGTCTTGCCGGTGCCCGTCGCGCCGGCGACGAGGCCGTGTCGGTTGGCGCGCTTCAGCGTCAGATATTGCGGGCTGGCGCCGCCTTCGCTCGCGCCCACGAAGATTGCGCCGTCCTGGTCCTTGGCCATCGCCTCGCCCCGCTCCCCTAGCCCCGTGGAACTGATAGCGAATCCCGCCCCGCCCCGAAAGCTTGCGCTTGTCGCGGAAAGGCGGTCATCCTATGCAGGTTGCGCCGCCGAATCGGCGGGGACTGCGCCGCCTAGCGGCCGCCATTGTCAGAGCGAGGGAGGTTCGCATGGCGTATCAGATCACCGAAATCGAAGGCATCGGTCCGAAGCACGGGGCCACGCTGAACGGCGCGGGCGTCAAGACGACCGACGATCTCCTGAAGCAGTGCGGGTCGAAGAAGGGCCGGCAGGCGATGGCCGAGAAGACGGGCGTGTCCGAAGCGCAGCTCCTGAAGTGGGCCAACATGGCGGATCTGATGCGCATCAGCGGCGTCGGCGAAGAATATTCCGAACTCCTGGAAGCGGCCGGCGTCGACACGGTCAAGGAATTGAAGATGCGGCGCGCCGACAATCTGGCGGCCAAGATGAAAGAGGTGAACGAGGCCAAGAAGCTCGTTCGCCAGACCCCTTCGGAAGCCCAGGTGGCGAAGTGGGTCGAGCAGGCGAAAACCATGGAGCCGATGATCAGTCACTGATCACGGCCGATTTCCACGTAGGACGGCGGAGTAGTTCGTGGCCGGCACCAGACTGATTCCAGCGGACCTGATCCGCCGGCAGCTCGAAGCCGTGTTCCAGAGCTGGGGCATGGCGCAGGAGCATATCCGGACCACGGTCGAGGTCATGGTGGCGACGGACCTTTCGGGCGTCGACAGTCATGGCCTCGGCATGCTGCCTTCGTATCACGAGCGGCGCGGCCGCGGCATCATCAAGGACCGGCCGGACATCCGCGTCGTCCGCGAGAAGCCGGCGGTCGCGCTGATCGACGCCGACCGCAGCCTCGGCCACCCCCCTTCGGTCAAGGCGATGACGCTCGCGGTCGAGAAGGCGCGGGAGACGGGCGTCGCGGTCGTCGGCGTCCGCAATTCGAATCACTTCGGCGCAGCGGGCTATTACAGCCGCATGGCGGCGGAGATGGGCTGCGTCGGCATGTCGATGACCAACGCGCCCGGCCCGGCGATGGTGCCGACGTTCGGCCGGGATTCCGTGCTCGGCACCAACCCGCTGGCGTTCGCGGCGCCGGCGACCAGGAACCCGCCATTCTCGCTCGACATGGCGACGACCACGGTCGCGGTCGGCAAGCTGAACATCGCCCGCCGCCTCGGCAAGGCGATCCCGGAAGGCTGGGCGCTCAACACCGAAGGCCAGCCCGAATCGGACGGCGCCGCCGCCTACGCCGCACGCCGCCTGACGCCGCTCGGCGGCGACCGGGAGCGGGGCAGCCACAAGGGCTACGGCCTCGGCATGATGGTGGAAATTCTGTGCGCAGTCCTGACCGGGTCGTGGGCGTCCGGCCGCGACGCCGACGGCCGGCCGGAGCGCACGAAGCAGGACGTCGGCCACTTCTTCCTGGCGATCGACCCCGAGAAGGTGCGCGCCGACGGCGAGTTCAGGGACGACCTCGACCGCATGATCGACATGCTGCACGCGACCCCGCCGGTCGACCCGGCCCGGCCGGTGCTGGTTCCCGGCGACCCGGAGGTCGCCTCGACGGCGGAGCGGTCGAAGACAGGCATCCCTGTC
>DAINCG010000009.1:12307-22563 GCA_036732525.1 Pseudomonadota bacterium
GATCGAGGAAACCCGGAAAGTCGCCGAGGAGAGCGGGGCGCCTTTCCTGTTCGCCTGAAGCGCCAGGCTATTCGACCTTGGGATAGAACGTCTTCGTCGTGAGGTTCACGTCCTCCGTCACGACGTCGTTGCCCTTGCCGTCGAAGCCGCTGATCTTCCATTTGCTCGGGTAAGCCGTGTAGAGGTCGTAGCCGCCGGCCGCGCCGCTCAGTTCTGTCTCGTCCAGTTCGACGGCGCCGTGGTCGGTAACGTCGTCCTTCTTTTTCTCGGTCATCGCATGTCTCCTTTCGCTGCAACTTCGTCCCAGCCAACATAGGCGGTACGCGCCGGCGCTTAAGGCGACCGCCGTCACAGGTCGGTCAGACCGATCCGCCTGAGGTCCGCCGTCGGCCGCGCGCCACGGGCAAGGGCGGCGACGAGGCCGGCCGGCAGGCGGCGCGCGCCGGTTGGCGTCGCGAGCGCTGGCACGACCGGCGCCTCGGCCGCGATACGCTCCAGCGTCCAAGCGTTAAATCGGCCGGCGTCGATGTCGGCCGGCGCATCCGCTGGCTCGACGGCGCCGACCGCGACAAGGGCGTCCAGGGCGTTCAACAGGTCTGCCGGCGTGCCCGGCGTCTCGACATCCGCGAGGCGGGCGGGGCCGGCTTCCAGCCGCGCCATGATGGCCCGCGCGGTCGTGCTGTCGAAGCGTAGCCGGCCGGCCGGCGTTTGAAGCTCGTAGGCGACGTTGGCGGCGGGTCCGGCGGCGACAAGCCAAGCCTGGAGGCGTTCCTCGGTCCGGTCCGCGGCGGCGCCGGAGGACAAGACGAAGAGGTCGCGGCGGAAGTCCTGGTCGATACAAAGGTCGATCAGACGCGCCCGCTCCGACATGTCCGGAGCGGCGTCGACGATGGCGCGCTGCGCCTTTCGCAGGAAAAAGTCCGGCCGATTCTCCAGCGGCGTCAGCGACCCGGCGAAGGTCAGACCTTCGCTCTCGGCGATACGGATCATCTCGGCGCTATGCAGCGGCGCCCAGTGTTCGGAAAGGTATTCGTGCGGCAGGAAGGCGCGGTTGAGCGAACCCCGCGCCGTCAGCATTTCCTTCATGCGCGGATGGGCGAGCCCCAGCGCGCCGGCCTCGGCGAGCGCGGCCAGCCGGTCGAGCACGCGGGCGATGGCGTCGGCTTGGCCGCCGCCGCGCCGCGCCTCGTCGAGCATCATCCGCTGAACGAGAAGTTCGGGCGCGCGGCCGGGCAGCGTGTTGTAGCCGAAGGCGGCCGCGCCGCCGGGCGCCAGGAGCGCGCCCGCGATCCGAAAGACGAGCGCCCGGTTCTCCGCGCTGACCCAACTCAGGAGGCCGAGGCCGGCCAGATAGTCGAAGCCGCCGTCGCCCGCGGCCAGGGTCTCAGCAAAGGTTTCGGCGCGGAATTCGACGTTCCGGACGCCGAGGCCAGCGGCGATGGCCGCGGCTCGGTCCATCGCTTCGCCGTTCGCGTCGGTCCCGACGAACCGGCCTTCCGGGTGGGCGGCGGCGAAGGCAATCAGGTGCAGGCCATTGCCGCAGCCGAGGTCGAGATAGCGGAACGGCCCGCGCCAGCCGCGATTGGGTCGCCGGCCGCCATGGCGCAGCACATGGTCGATCCAGGCGGGCGCGAACGCCCGCGGCAGATGCGGCGGATAGGCCGTCTCCGCCAGATAGCCGTCGATCTCGGTCACGTCCGGCCCGCGCTTCAGAACCAGCGCCGGCCGCGCAGCAGCAAGAGCAGGGCGACGGTCACGCCGGCGCTGATCGCCCAGAACCACAGATAGCCCAAGCGCCAGCCGAGTTCCGGCATGTTCTGGAAGTTCATGCCATAGACCGCCGCCAGGAAATTCAGCGGCAGGAAGATCATGCTGACCACCGTCAGCCGGTTGACGACCTTGTTCGTGCGATGGCTGACGATGCCCATGTAGAGGTTGAGGGTTTCGGAAAGTACGGCCCGCTCCGTCGCCGCGTCGCTGGCGAGCCGGGCGAGCGGCGTCGTCTGCCTGTCGAGGAAGGGCTGGGTCGAGGGTTTCACGAAGACGGAGCGGCGCGTCGCCAGTTCGTGGATCGTCTCCCGCGCGGCGACGACGGCGTTCCGGTAGTCGAGCAGCGCGCGGGTCAGTTCCGAAACGTCGGTCAGGATCTCGTCGCCGATATCGCCCAGGATCATCTTCTGGATGTCCTCCACCTGGGTGGAGAGCGCGGTCAGCGTCGCCCGATAGCCGCCGATCAGGTGGTCGGCGATCTCGAACAATAGGTAGCCGCCCGATTCGGCGGTCGAGTAGAAGTCATCCTCGTAGGTCTCCGTCATCCGCACGATCAACGCCGACGGCTGGGCGTGGACGGTCGCGATGAAGCCCTTGCCGAGCACGATGTGCAGGATGTCGAGCGCGAGTTCGCCGTCGCGGCAGGCGGTTTCGACCAGCGTGCAATGGATGCAGTTGCGGCCGAGATGCACCTCGCCGATATGCTCGTTCCGCAGCACGCGGTCGATGGTCGGGCGTTCGATATCGATCGCGTCCAGGAACTCGCCGGCCGCGCCGAGGTCGGCGAAGTCGACCCAGCAATAGCCGCCGGCCGCGATCGTGTCCTGGACCTGCGCGAGATCCAGAACGTCGATGCGTTTCGCGACGAAATCGAACGAGACGGCATGCACGGTCAGAAGCGACCCCGCGCCAGCAGGAGGCGGTAGAGCCCGATCTCGACGGCGCCGCCGGCGGCCTCGCCGATCCGGTCGGCCGCTCCGGCGGCGGCCAGGGCGGCGGCGGCATCCTCCGCGCCGGTCGCCTCGACGACGATGCCCCAGGCCGGCGGGTTCTCCTCTGTCGCGCGAAGCTGCGCCTCGGCCGTTCCCGCTGCGGCGTCCGCCGCGCTCGGCCGCCAGGCCTGCGCCGCGACGACGAACCCGGCCGCGCCGACTTCCTGCACGAGGCTACGGAGGGCAGCGTCGAGCGCATCCTCCCGACCGGCTTCCGGCCGGACCGCGAGCGTCGCGGCGGCCGCGCCCAGGCCTTCGCCCGCCTTGGCGAGCCGGCTGGCGGTCACGCGGGTGACGTTCCGGAAACTCGGCATGATGCGGGCCGTCCAGGGCGTCGGGTTCGCCTGGCGCGCGCCATAAGCGCTCGAGCCCAGCACGTCCGGCGTCTCGGTCTCATACCAGGCGAGGTATCTTGCGGGGCCGTCGATCGCGACATAGCGACGGCCGTTCAGGAACCCCGGCACGCCGACGCGTTCGGTCAGGTGCTCCTGATCGTACCAGGCGTTGAAGTCGGCTTCGGCCTCCGGCGCGACGTCGGTCCAGATCACGAGCAGGCCGGATTCGGCCGGCGTCATCGGACCCGCCTTCGGCGGTGCGCCTCAGCAGCCATTGCGACGTTTCCCCCTATATTTTCAGGGGATCATGCCGGCATCGGCGGTCGGCGTCTACTCGGCGGCTTCCTTGCTGGGCGCCGCCGGGCGCCAGCGCAGCACGGGTTTGCGGGCGGCCTGGGTCTCGTCGAGTCGGCGCCGGGGGGCGAAGCGCGGCGCCTGCGTGAAGCGTTCCGTGTCGCCCGCCTTCGCGCGTTCGGCGAGGAAGCGCAGTACGTCGGCGAAGGCGTCCAGGCTCTGCTTCGATTCGCTTTCCGTGGGCTCGATCAGCATCGCCCCGTGTACGACCAGCGGGAAGTACATAGTCATCGGGTGATAGCCTTCGTCGATCATCGCCTTCGCGAAATCGAGCGTCGAAACCCCGGTCCCGTTCAGGAACTTGTCGTCGAACAGCGCCTCGTGCATGCAGGGGCCGTCGCCATAGGGCGCGGTCATCACGTCCTCAAGCCGCGCCTTCAGGTAGTTCGCCGCCAGCACGGCGTCGCCCGACGCCTGCATCAGGCCGTCTGAGCCGTGGCTCATCATGTAGGCGAGCGCGCGGACGAACATGCCCATCTGCCCGTGGAAGCCCTTCATGCGCCCGAAGCTTTCGGCCGCCGCGTCGTCGCCGCCGCGACGTTCGATCAGCTCGAAGCCGGATCGGGCGTCGCCGATCACCCAGGGCGTCGGCGCATAGGGCGCCAGCGCCTCGGAGAAGACGACAGGGCCGGAGCCCGGCCCGCCGCCGCCGTGGGGCGTCGAGAAGGTCTTGTGCAGGTTGATGTGCATGGCGTCGACGCCGAGGTCGCCGGGACGGACCCGGCCGACGATGGCGTTGAAATTGGCGCCGTCGCAGTAGAAATATCCCCCGACCTCATGGATCGCGTCGGCGATCGCCTTCACGTCCGTTTCGAACACGCCGCAGGTGTTCGGGTTGGTCAGCATGATGCCGGCGACGTCGGGGCCAAGCTTCGCCTCGAACGCCTTCAGATCGACGCGGCCGCGCTCGTTCTCGGGGATGTCGTCGACCGTGTAGCCCAGCATCGCCGCCGTCGCCGGGTTCGTGCCGTGGGCGGATGCGGGGGCGAGCACCCGGCGGCGCGTATCGCCTTCGCCGCGCGCGTCGAGCGCGGCCTTGATCGCCAGCATGCCGCAGAGCTCGCCATGGGCGCCCGCGCCCGGCGGCAACGCCACGCCGGGCATGCCGGTCAAGACGGAGAGCCAGCGCTTCAGTTCCTGCATCAGCTCCAGCGCGCCCTGGGCGGTCGAGACCGGCTGCATTGGGTGCAGGTCGGCGAAGCCCGGCAGGCGCGCCATCTGCTCGTTGAGGCGCGGGTTGTGCTTCATCGTGCAGGACCCGAGCGGGAAGAGCCCGGTGTCGATGCCGTAGTTCATCCGGCTGATGCGGGTGTAGTGGCGGACGACCGTCGGCTCCGCCAAGTCGGGCAGGCCGACTTCGCCCTTGCGGGCGAGCGCGCCGATCCGGTCGGGGGCTTCCGGCGCGGCCGGCAGATCGACGCCGGACGCGCCGGGCGCGTCCAGTTCGAAGATCAGCGGCTCGTCCTGCTCCAGCGCGCGGGCGCCGGAGAAGGTGTCGACGTCCGCGTCGTTGGCGGGCGCCGCGGGGCGGGTGGGGCGGCCTTCGGACTGCATCACTTGAGCGCCTCCTCGAGCGCGGCGACGAGCGCGTCGACGTCGTCGTCGGTATTGGTCTCGGTCGCCGCGACCAGCAGGACGTTTTCCAAATCCGCCGCATCCGGCCAGAGCCTCGAGGCCGGCACGCCGCCGAGCACGCCGGCCGCCGCCATCGCCTCGACGACCGGGGCCGCGGGCTTGGGCAGGCGGAGGGCGAATTCGTTGAAGAAGGCCGGCGTCAGCAGTTCGACGCCGGGAACGGCGGCGAGCCGGTCCGCCGTCTGGCTGGCGCGGGCGTGATTATGCCTGGCGAGCTCGGTCAGGCCGACCTCGCCGAGCAGCGTCATGTGGATGGTGAAGGCGAGCGCGCAGAGCCCGGAATTGGTGCAGATGTTGCTCGTCGCCTTGGCCCGGCGAATGTGCTGCTCACGGGTCGAAAGGGTCAGCACGAAGCCGCGCCGGCCCTCCTCGTCGACGGTTTCGCCGCAGAGGCGCCCCGGCATCTGCCGGACCAGCTTGTCCCGCGTCGCGAAGAGGCCGACATGCGGCCCGCCGTAGTTCAGGGCGTTGCCGATCGACTGGCCCTCGGCGACGGCGATGTCGGCGCCCATGTCGCCCGGCGGCCGGATCGCGCCGAGGGCGACCGCCTCCGTCGTCACGACGATCAGCAGCGCGCCGGCCGCGTGCGCCGCTTCCGCCAGGGCGGAGAGATCGACGATATGGCCGAAGGCGTCGGGGTATTGGGCGATCACCGCGCTCGTCGTGTCATCAATGCGGTCCGCCAAAGCTTCGGCGTCGCTTGCGGCGGCGTTCGGTTCGCCGAGATCGAACCGGAACCCGGTCTGGCGCGCCAGCGTCGCGATGCTGGCGGCATAGTGGGCGTGCAGATTGCCGGTCGCGACGATGCGCTCGCGCTTGGTCACGCGGTTCGCCATCAGCGCCGCTTCCGCAGCCGCCGTCGCGCCGTCGTACATGGAGGCGTTGGCGACATCCATGCCGAGCAACAGGGCGACCTGGGTCTGGAATTCGAAGAGCGCCTGCAGCGTGCCCTGCGCGATTTCCGGCTGGTAGGGGGTGTAGGCGGTCAGGAACTCGCCGCGTTGGATCAGGTAGTCGACCGACGCCGGCACATGATGCCGGTAGGCCCCGGCGCCCAGGAAACATGGCGCGTCGCCCGCCGCGACATTTTTCGCCGCCATCTTCTTCAGCGCGCGGGCGACTTCCATTTCGCTCTTGGCCGCCGGCAGGTCGACCGGCTGCGTCAGCAAGGCTTCGGCCGGAACGTCGACGTAAAGATCCTCGATCCGTTCGACGCCGATCGTCGCCAGCATCTCCTGGCGGTCGGCGTCGGTCAGCGGCAGATAGCGCATCGGCTCATCCCTTGCAGAAGGCGTCGTAGGCGTCTTCGTCCATCAGGTCGTCGAGTTCCGACGGGTCGGAAAGCTTCAGCTTGAAGAACCAGCCGTCGCCCTGGGCGTCGGCGTTGACGATGCCGGGGTCGCCTTCGATCGCCTCGTTCACCTCGACGATCTCGCCGGTGAGCGGCGCATAGACGTCGCTCGCCGCCTTGACCGACTCGACGACGGCGCAGTCGTCGTCCTTGGCGACGGTCGCGCCGACCTCGGGCAGTTCGACGAAGACGACGTCGCCCAACTGTTCCTGGGCGTACTCGGTGACGCCGCAGGTCGCGACATCGCCCTCGACGAGGACCCATTCGTGTTCTTCGGTAAACTTCAATCCGGCCATCGGATTACCCCCTGAAATAGCGATGCGGGTGGAAGGGCAGCTTGACGATCTCGGCCGGCCGGGCCTGGCCGCGCACGATCAGTTCGACGGAGGTTCCGGCCTTGGCGGACGCCGTCTCGACGTATCCCATGGCGACCGGGTGCTCGACGCTCGGGCCGAAGCCGCCGCTGGTGATCTGGCCGACCGCGCGGCCGTCGATCTGGACCTCGACGCCTTCGCGCGCGACGACGCGGCCTTCCGGCCGGATGCCGACGCGGCGGCGGGCGGGCTTCTCCGCCAGTTCCTTCAGGATGCGGTCGGCGCCCGGGAACCCGCCGTCTTCGCGCCGCCGCTTCGAAATCGTCCAGGCGAGCGCCGCCTCGATCGGGGAGGTCGTCGGGTCGAGGTCGTGGCCGTAGAGGCAGAGCCCGGCTTCGAGCCGCAGCGAATCGCGCGCGCCGAGGCCGATCGGCTGGACGGCGGGGTCGGCCAGCAGCAGGCGCGCGACCGATTCGGCGGCGTCGCCCGCCATGCCGATCTCGTACCCGTCCTCGCCGGTATAGCCGGACCGGGTGACGAGGCATTCCGCGCCGGCGAGTTCAATCGTCCGGGCGGTCATGAAGGCCATGTCGGCGACCTCGGGCGCGTGGCCCGCCAGGATTTCCGCGGCCTTCGGGCCTTGCAGCGCCAGCAGGCCGCGGTCGGCCTGATGGTCGATCTCGACGTCCTTCAGGCGCGCCGCCATGTTCGCGAGGTCGTCCGCCTTGCAGGCGGCGTTCACGACCAGGAAGACGTGGTCGCCCTGTTGCAGCGCCATCAGGTCGTCCAGCACGCCGCCCTGGTCGTTCGTGAACATGGTGTAGCGCATCTGGCCGGCATCGAGCGCCTTGATGTCGCCGGGAACGATGGTTTCCAGCGCCCCCGCCGGATCGTCGCCCAGGAGGCGAACCTGGCCCATGTGCGAAACGTCGAAGAGGCCGGCGTCCGTCCGGCAGTGGCGGTGCTCCGCCATGACGCCGGCCGGGTATTGCACGGGCATCGCATAGCCCGCGAATTCGACCATCTTGGCGCCGAGTTCGACATGCAGGTCGTAGAGCGGGGTTTTCAGAAGATCGCCGCCGGTCATCTCTCAAGGGCTCCCAACAGAGTTCGACCGGCCGGACGCCTGTCCGACGAGCCGCCCCCTCTGTCTCAGAACCTGAAAGATTCCCCGGGGCCGGACTCCCGCCTGGGGAACGTCCCGGTTTGCATCTTCGGTGGGGCGCGCCCGCCGAAGCCGGCCCGCCCGCTTTCCAGAGTCGCCGACCCCCGCGGTCCCTGCGCCTGAGAGTTTCCGGGGCGGTTGCTCCTTCGGCGGCGGCCCTGGACTGCCCTAAGGGCGGCCCGGCCGCGCTCTCCCGGCGGGGGTCATCGGCATGTGAGACTAGACGTTACGGGCTTCCGCGGGCGAGTCAACGCCGCCTGTCGAAAAGTCGCATTCGGAGGCGGCGTCCGGCCGCGCGTCGCGGCTGAGGCGCCTGAGCGACGCGACGTCATGGTCTATCGGCGCAGCGGCCGGGTCATTAGGTAGAGAGCCTGCCGACCCGTCGGACCGAAGTTCTAATCCGAACCCCGTTCCGCCTTGCCCTAATGCAGTTCGACGATCTGCCAGACGCCGTCGTCGGCCCGGCAGGCGCGGCCGTTACGCCAGAGGTCGTCGCCGAATCGGGCGTCGAACTGCCGGCAGCGGCGGCCGCCGTCCTCATAGGACCGCTGCGGGCGGACCACATAATCCAGCCCGGTGTCCGGGTTGGACATGTTGATCGCCTGGCCGACCTCGCCGAATTCGAGCGCATGGCCAATGCAACGCCGGTCGGCCTCGTCGATGCGCCTCCCGATTTCATTGCCGATTACGGCGCCGACCACCGCGCCTGCGAAGATGGCGACGATGCGCGCGTCGCCTTTGCCGACCTGGGATCCCAGCACCGCGCCGGCGGCCCCGCCGACCACCGTGCCCAGGACGTCGGAGTTGCAGAACGCGCGCTCCCGTCGCGGCGGCGGCGGCGGCGCAGGACGCGTGCTCGCATGGCTGTGGTCCCGATGGCGGTAGACGCCGGGCGGATGGAAATTGGGATAGCGAGCGACATGCCGACAGTCGCCCTTCTCCTTATGCTTTTCCTCGTTTTGCTTGTATTTGTATTCATATTTGAATTCGCAGCGTCCGTCTTTGTATTCGTATTTGTATTTATTCTTCTTGGCTTCGACTTTCACCTCGGGGTTGCGCCCGTGTGATTTCCTGTCATGGGCCGCGGACGGCTGGGCGACGGCGCCCAGCGCCAGCGCGGTCATGGCGACAAGAAGAATGTGACGAATGCGCATGGCGGATCGCTCCGAATGGTGACGGCTCAGGCCTTTGCCGCCGGTTTGCGGCCGATTTGTGGCGAGACGCCAGATGTTCGCTCGCCGTCGGCCCGATAGCGACGGGCGGACACGATTGCGTCCGGCCCAGTTATGAAGGCGATACGGACGAGGACGCCATCGTTCTGGCCGCCTTGCGCCCGATCGGTCGTCCGGACGATATCATACCGATGCCCGCTGGCGTGGCGATCGGTTCGGAAGTCGATATGGCGGACCAGGCTTCGATGTTCGCGAACGAGTCGGCCTTCGGCGGTGGAAAGGGCGACGATCCGCCCTAGTCATTCTTCCATGCCCATTCGATTGCAGAAGCTGCGACCTCTGACTAAAGTGCGCCCGCGCTGGCCCGGGGAGCGGGCGCCGGCGCAAGGCGAGGGGACTGGAGGCATGTATGGCTGGTCTTGAAGGCCTGCTGGCGGAGTATTTGCCGATCCTGATATTCTTTGGCGTCGCTGGCGGTCTCGCGATCGCGGCGGTCGGCGCATCGTATCTGATCGCCCGGCAGAAGCCGGACCCGGAAAAGGTTTCGGCCTACGAGTGCGGGTTCGAGGCGTTCACCGACACGCGCGGCAAATTCGACGTCCGATTCTATCTCGTCGCCATCCTGTTCATCATCTTCGACCTTGAGGTGGCGTTCCTGTTCCCCTGGGCCGTCGCGCTCGGCGACATCGGCGTCTTCGGCTTCTGGTCGATGATGGCGTTCCTCGGCATTCTGACGATCGGGTTTATCTACGAATGGAAGAAAGGCGCGCTCGAATGGGAGTAATGGATCGGACCGGTCCGGTCGGCCCCGGACCCGAGCAGGACGCCATTTTGCGCGGCGTGACCGGCGAACTCGAGGACAAGGGCTTCGTCGTCGCCCAGCTCGACAGCTTGGTGAACTGGGCGCGCTCCGGCTCGCTATGGCCGATGACCTTCGGCCTCGCCTGCTGCGCGGTGGAGATGATGCACACGGCCTGCTCGCGCTATGACCTCGACCGTTTCGGCGTCGTGTTCCGGCCGAGCCCCCGGCAGTCGGACGTGATGATCGTGGCCGGCACGCTGACCAACAAGATGGCGCCGGCGCTCCGCAAGGTTTACGACCAGATGGCGGAGCCGCGCTGGGTGATCTCGATGGGCTCCTGCGCCAATGGCGGCGGCTACTATCACT
>DAINCG010000010.1:0-2995 GCA_036732525.1 Pseudomonadota bacterium
CTATCTCGGCGGGCTGAACATGGCCGAGTTCGCGTTCGGGCCGACCGGCCACAACGTGCACTTCGGCGACTGCCGCAATCCCTGGGACCCGACGCGGATCACCGGCGGTTCGTCCTCGGGCTCCGGCTCGGCGACGGCGGCGCGCATGACATTCGGCGCGCTCGGGTCCGACACCGGCGGATCGATCCGCCTGCCGGCGGGCTTCTGCGGCCTCGCCGGCATCAAGCCGACGCAGACGCGCGTCAGCCGCTTCGGCGTGATGGGTCTTTCCTTCTCGCTCGACACGGTCGGGCCGCTGACCCGCACCGTGCTCGACAACGCGACCATGCTGGCGGCGATCGCCGGCGCGGACCCGGAAGACCCGACCGCAGCCCTGGTTCCGACAGACGACTACGTCGCCGCCGCCAAGGCGCCCAAGGCGAGCGGCGTCCGCGTCGGCGTCGCGCGCGGCTATTTCGAGGACGACGCGGAACTGCCGCTGCTCGCCGCCCGCGACAAGGCGCTCGCCGCGCTCGAAGCCGCCGGAGCGACGCTTGTCGAGGTCGATGTCGGCGACATGGAGCGGATCAACGCGCTCGCCGCCGTCGTCATGGGCTGCGAGGCCGCGACGCTGCACGGCCATTGGCTGAGGTCGCGGCCCGACGACTACGGCGAGCAGATGCGCGCCCGATGCGAGCCCGGCTTCCGCTACAGCGGCGTCGACTATCTCTCGGCCATGCAGCTTAGGCCGCGCATCGTCGCGGACTTTTGTACGCGCGTCTTCAGCCTCTGCGACGTCCTGGTCGCGCCAACCTTCAACGTTGCGACGCCGACGCTCGAGGAAACCGACGTCGGCGCGGGTCAGGGTTTCGAGGCGGTCATCTCCCGGCTTTCCCGCTGCACCCGGCCGTTCAACTACCTGACCCTGCCCGGCCTCGCGCTGCCGACGCCAGACGCCGTCGCATCGATGCCGGCCTCGATCCAGCTGATCGGCCCGCCCTTCGCGGAAGCCCGCATCTACAGCCTGGGCGCCGCCTACGAAGCGGAGACCGGCTTTTCCAAACGGAGCCCGGACCTATGAGCCAAGCCGCGGCGCTCGCGCCGGACCCGACCGCGACCACAGCCGACGCCGAACCGCTTGTCCGGGCGCGGGACCTGAAGGTCGCCTTCGTCAGCCGGGACGCGACCGTCCACGCCGTCAACGGCGTCGATTTCGATCTGGCGCGCGGCGAGGTGCTGACGATCCTCGGCGAGTCCGGCTCGGGCAAGAGCGTCACCATGCGCGCGCTGATGCGCCTCTTGCCGAAACGCGCCCGGCTTTCGGGCGACATCATGGTCGATGGCAAGGACATCGTCGGCATGTCACAGGCGGAGTTGTCCCGCATGCGCGGCAACGACGTCGCCATGATTTTCCAGGAGCCGATGGTCGCCTTCGATCCGGTCTTCACCGTCGGCGCCCAGATCGCGGAGACGGTCGAGCGACATCTCGGCAAGTCCCGCTCGGAGGGGCTGAAGCGGGCGCGAGAGCTGTTCGACCTCGTCCAGATCCCCTCGCCGGAGCGCAGGCTGGCCGCGTATCCGCACGAGCTGTCGGGCGGTATGCGGCAGCGGGCGATGATCGCGCTGGCGCTCGCCTGTTCGCCCAAGCTGCTGCTCGCGGACGAGCCGACGACCGCGCTCGATGCGACGGTGCAGATCCAGATCCTGCTGCTGCTCCGCCAGCTGCAGCGCGAGCTCGGCATGAGCGTCATCTTCGTGACCCACGACGTCGGCGTCGCCATGGAAATCGCCGACCGCCTGGCCGTGATGTATGCGGGCCGCATGGTCGAGACCGGGTCGGTGGCCGAGGTGATCGCCAATCCGGCGCATCCCTACACGCGCGGCCTGCTGCGCTCGACGGTCCATGGCGCGTCACGCGGCAAGCGGCTTGAAGCGATTCCAGGCTCGCCGCCGGACATGAGCGATCCGCCGCCCGGCTGCCCGTTCGCGCCGCGCTGCCCGATCAGCATCCCCGCCTGCACGTCGGCGCCCCCGGCGGCGGAGGCCGTTGCGCCCGGCCATCTTTCCCGGTGCCTCCGCGCCGGTCCCGAACCAACCGCTTAATCCCGTCCCCCCAAAGGAGAAGCATACTTATGAAGCTTGCATCCCGTATCCTCACCGCCGCTGCGGCCGGCGCCCTGGCGCTCGCCTCGGGCGCAGCGGCCGCCGAGAAAAAGTCGGAGTACAACGTGGCGCTCGACGGCACCTTCGCGCCGCACGCCATGCCGAAGCTCGACGGCGGCGTCGAAGGCTTCAACGTCGACCTCGCCAACGAGATCGGCAAGCGCCTCGGCGCGAAGATGAACATCACGGCCGCCCAGTGGTCGGGCCTGCTGCCCGCGATGCAAGCCGGCAAGTACGACTTCATCGTCGCGCCGACGACCATTACCGAAGAACGCGCGAAGACCATGCTCTTCACCGAAGGCTACCTGAACACCGACTTCCTGTTCGCCGTGAAAAAGGGCGCGCCGGAGGTCACGGCGCTGGAAGACCTCAAGGGCAAGACCATCTCCGTCAACAAGGGCTCCCTCTACGACAGCTGGGCCCGCGGCCTCGAACAGGAGATCGGCTGGACCGTTCAGTCCTACGGCACCCAGACGGACGCCATCCAGGCCGTGATCAGCGGGCGCGCCTACGCCAACGTCGCGGGCAACACCTCGGTCGCCTGGGCGGCCAAGAAGAACCCGCAGCTCCAGCTCTCCTACAACTACGCGACCGGCAAGAAGTTCGGCATGCCCTTCCGCAAGGATGACGTGGCGACCCGCAATCTGGTCGAGGAAGTCATCGAGTGCATGAAGCTCGACGGCACCTTCGCCGAAATGAGCGAGAAGTGGTTCGGCTTCACCCCGGCGCCCGGCTCCGCCGCCATCACCGTCTCGGCCGGTTTCGGCGAGCCCGGCATCGAAGGCTACGAAGCGACGCCGCACGTTCCCAACTGCGGTTGATCCCAAGACTGGCGTCGGGTTCGCAATCGGGC
>DAINCG010000010.1:3005-3315 GCA_036732525.1 Pseudomonadota bacterium
ACCCGACGCACGTCCCATTCCCGTCAACGATCGGATTCCCAGGTCTTGAGCGCGCCGCCCATTCTTGACGTCCAGACCCTTCGCAAGTCCTTCGGCAAGCTGGAAGTGCTGAAAGGCGTCGATCTCGCCGTCGCCGAGCGGGAGTTGGTGTTCATTATCGGGCCCTCGGGCTCCGGCAAGAGCACGCTGCTCCGCTGCTGCAACCGGCTGGAGGAGCCGACCGGCGGGGCGGTCGTCTTCGACGGCGTCGACATCACGTCCCGCGCGGTCGACATCAACGGCGTGCGCCAGAAGATCGGCATGGTCTTCC
>DAINCG010000010.1:3363-5984 GCA_036732525.1 Pseudomonadota bacterium
CGCACATGACCGCGGAAGGAAACGTCGCGCTGGCGCTCCGCAAGGTGCGCAAGAAGCCCCGGGGCGAAGCGCGGGACCTGGCGCGGCAGGCGCTCGACCGCGTCGGTCTCAGCGACAAGGCGGAGAGCTATCCGAACCAATTGTCCGGCGGCCAGCAGCAGCGCGTCGCCATCGCGCGCGCCTTGGCGCTCGAGCCGAAGATGGTGCTGTTCGACGAGCCGACGAGCGCGCTCGACCCCGAACTCGTCGGCAGCGTGCTGGAAGTCATGCGCGACCTCCGCGAGGCGGGCATGACCATGCTGGTCGTCAGCCACGAAATGCGCTTCGCGCGCGACGCGGCGGACCGGGTCGTCTTCATGGACGGCGGCGAGATCGTCGAGCAGGGTCCGCCCGCCCAGATTTTCGGCGCGCCCGAAAAGCCGCGCACCCGCGAGTTCGTGGCGCGCATCGACCGATGAACCCCGAAATCACCCAGCTCGACCGCTTCCTCGCGAGCTTCTTCAATCTCGAAGTCATGGTCGAGTATCTGCCCGAGATCGCGGACGGATTTCTGCTGACCTGCCATCTGGCTCTGCTCGTCGTCACGACGGGCCTGGCGCTCGGCCTCTTCCTGGCGCTGGTCCGCGCCTACGAATTCTGGCTGACGAGCGCGCTCATCGCCTTCTTCGCGGACGTGATGCGCGCCCTGCCGCCGCTCGTCTTCATCCTGCTGCTCTATTTCGGCCTGCCGGGCGTGGGCATCAGCATGAGCGGCTATGCCGCGACGTGGCTCACGCTCTCGCTTGTGCTCGCGGCCTTCTCGGAGGAAATCTTCCGGGCCGGCATCCTGGCGACGCCCAAAGGCCAGTGGGAGGCCGCACGCTCGACCGGCCTCGGTTTCGGGCAGACGCTGGCCTACGTCGTCATGCCACAGGCGATCCGGATGACCGTGCCGCCGCTGACCAACCGCACGATCGCCATCGCCAAGAACACCGCGCTCGGCACCGTCGTCGGCGTCGGCGAGATCCTGAACCAGGCGACGACGGGGCAGTCCTTCTCCGGCAACGCCTCGCCGCTGGTCCTGGGCGCCGCCGCCTACCTGATCCTGTTCATTCCGGTCGTCATCCTCGGCCGCTGGATCGAAACGCGCTTCGCCTGGCAGAAGCAGTAGCGGGGGCCGGGGCAGATGGAATTCATCCTCCAGAACTTCTTCAACCTGGACATCATGAGCCAGGCCTGGCCGCTGCTCCTCAAGGGCTTCGGCATGACGCTGCTGTTGATCGCGGCCGTCATCCCCGTCGGCTGCATCGGCGGGCTGACGGTGGCCCTGCTCGGCCGGTCGGAGAACCGCGCGCTCCGCTGGGCGATGATCGGCTATGTCGACTTCTTTCGGGCCTTCCCGCCCCTGGTCCTCTTGATCTTCATCTATGCGGGCCTGCCCTTCGCCGGCGTCGACCTGCCGGCGATCGTCTCGGTCTGCCTCGCCTTCCTCCTGAACACGTCCGCCTATTACGGCGAGATCTTCCGCGCCGGTATCGAGAGCGTCGGCAAGGGACAGACGGAGGCGGCGCGCTCGACCGGCCTCTCCGGCTTCCAGACGATGATCTACGTGATCCTGCCGCAGGCGGTTCGGAACGTGCTGCCGGACCTGGTCAGCAACACGCTGGAGGTGGCGAAGCTGACCAGCCTCGCGAGCGTCGTCGCATTGCCGGAACTGCTCTATTCCGCGGACATGGCGCGGTCGGTCACCTTCAACGCGACGCCGATCGTCATGGCGGCGGGCTTCTACCTGATCCTGCTCTGGCCGATGGTGCGCCTGCTTTCCCGCCTGGAGCACCAGGCGATGCGCGGCCGCTGACGGCTATTTCTTGGCGTCGATCAGGATGAAGGCGATCTGGCAGGGCTCCGTCCCGCGGTTCGACCAGGCATGGTTGGTGCCCTGCTGGATGACCGTGTCACCGGCCTTCAGCAGGTACTCGTCCTCGTCCATCATCATGTAGATCTCGCCGGTCAGCACGACGGCGTAGTCGAGCGAGTCGGTCCGGTGCATGAAGGGGTGCCGCGCGTTTTCCACAACATTCGCCGCCGCGCCCATCTCCGCGAAGGCGGCCTTGCCGTCGAGCTTGGCCAGCACCTCCGGATCCTCGGGATCGAACTGGACGATGCGGAAGATCGCGCCGTCCTTCGGCGGGTGCAGGATCAGCGGGCCGTCGACCGGGTCGTCGTGCCGCTCCATCGGGGCCGGCGTCCGGTCGTTCTGCCAAAGATTCGTCAACGTGACGCCAGGCCGGTTCGGGCGGCTCAGGATGCAGGTCGCTTCCGAATCCGAAATGACTGTCGCGACGCCGTTTGCGTCGTGCCCGGTCACCACCCGCCTGATCTTCCGCGCCATGCCGATCGTTCCTCGCCGATGTTCGAACGCCGGAGCGTTCCAACCGGGGCACGGCCTGTCAACGCCGCGCATTGACGAACGACGGCCGGTCCGCCGCATACTGTCGAAAGCACACAGCAAGGGCGCTTGTCCGGGGAGGGACCTGAACGCATGTCGGACGAAACCGTCGACGTCTTGATCATCGGAGCCGGCGCGTCGGGCGCCGCGATGGCGTGGAGCCTGGCCGACACCAAGATGCACATCGTCTGCC
>DAINCG010000010.1:6060-9262 GCA_036732525.1 Pseudomonadota bacterium
CCTGCCGCAGGACTACCCGATCAACGAGGAAAACTCGCCGATCAAGGTCGCCAATTTCAACGGCGTCGGCGGCGGCACGATCCTCTATGCCGGCCATTTCCCGCGCTTCCACCCGTCCGACTTCCGGGTGAAGTCGCTCGACGGCGTCGGCGACGACTGGCCGATCGACTACCAGACGATCGCGCCCTTCTACGCCGAGAACGAGCGCATGACCGGCGTCGCTGGCCTGAACGGCGATCCCGCATATCCCTCCGACAACGCGGAGCGCACCCCGCCCCTGCCGCTTGGCCGCGCCGGCGAAGCGCTCGCGGCCGGATTTAACAAGCTCGGCTGGCATTGGTGGCCGTCCGACACCGCGATCATCACGCGGGAGCAGGACGGCCGCGCGCCTTGCATCAACCTCGGCGCCTGCGGGGCCGGCTGCGCCCAGGGCGCCAAGGGCAGCGCCGACGTCACCTACTGGCCGCACGCGATCCGCGCCGGCGTCGAACTCCGCACGCGCTGCCGGGTCCGGGAGATCACCGTCGGCGACGACGGCATGGCCACGGGCGCGATCTACTATGACGAGGACGGCGTCGAGCATGCGATCGGCGCCCATGTCGTCGTCGTCGCCTGCAACGGCATCGGCACGCCGCGCCTCTTGCTGAACTCGAAGTCGAAGACGTTCCCGGACGGCCTCGCCAATTCGAGCGGCCTGGTCGGCAAGAACCTGATGTTCCACCCCTATGCCTGGATCCAGGGCATCTTCGAGCACGAACTCGACGGCTACGAAGGCCCGGCCAAGGCGATCCGGTCCCAGGAATTTTACGAGACCGACGCCGGGCGGGGCTATGTCCGGGGCTACACGCTGGAGATCCAGCGGGGCGCCCCGCCCGTGCGCACCGCCCATATCGGCCTCCGCCACGGCCGGATTCCGTGGGGCGACGGCCACCACGACGCCTACCGGAAGATGTTCAAGCGGACGACCGGCATGGTCGCCGTCTGCGAGGACCTGCCGGAGGAGCACAACCGCGTCACCATCGACCCGGACCTGAAGGACGGCGACGGCATCCCGGCGCCGAGGATCGACTACACCTTGAGCGACAACAGCCTCCGCATGATGGAGCACGGCGTCGCCCGCGCCACGGAGATCCTGAAGGCGGCCGGCGCCTACGACGTCATGACCGAGACGCCGATCAAGTGGGGCGGCTGGCACCTGATGGGCACGGCGCGGATGGGGACGGACCCCAAGCGCTCCGTCGTCAACGAATGGGGCCGGGCGCACGACGTGAAGAACCTGTTCATCGTCGACGGCAGCGTTTTCGTGACCAGCGCCGGCGTCAACCCGACCAACACCATCCAGGCGTTGGCGCTCTACGTGGCGGATCAGATGAAGAGCCGCCTCGCCAACCTGTTCGACTGAGGCCCCGCCGATGACGCTTTCCCCGATCCCGCCGCTCGACCAGGCTGAGACCGAAGCGCTGGCCGCGCTCGCCGAGACGATCATTCCGCCGAGCGAAAAATACGGCCTGCCCGGCGCCGGCGATCCGGACATCCTCGCCGCGATCGTCAGCGACGGACGTCGCCGGCTCGCCGCGCTGAAGGACGCGCTCGAGTCGCTCGACGCCATGGCGGACGCGTCCCATGGGCGCCGTTTCGCCGACCTCGACTCTGCGGCGCGGTTCACCGTCGGCGAATCCTATAGAACGGCGCACCCAGGCCACGCGGAGATGGTCCAGAACCTCGCGGCCCAGTGTTACTACCGCGACATGCGGGTGATGGTCTCGCTCGGCATGGACCCCCGGCCGCCGCATCCGCGGGGCTTTGAGGTCAAGGACGGCGACTGGTCGCTGCTCGATCCGGTTCGCCGGCGGGACAGCCTGGTGCGGCCGACCGGGTGAGCCGCGCGTTCGATCTTCGGCCAGCTTGACTCAGGGCTTAAACCGCGCGTTGAATTCCGGCGCGGCGCGCGTCAGGCGCCAAGCAGGGCGCGCGACCCGCAAAGATCGCCTTCGGGCGAATAATTGGGGGAGGAAGCTCATGCTTCGCAAATGCCTGGCGGCCGCGACCGCCATGGCGGCCGGCGCCCTGTTCTCGCTGGCGGCCCAAGCCGAGGATACGAAACTTTACGCCTTCAGTTCCGGCGCGCTCACCATCGGCAAGGGCGTGCTGCAGAACATGGGTCCGATGGACCCGCCGATCCAGATTCCGGTCGGCTTCTATGTGATCAAGCATCCGAAGGGCAACGTGCTCTTCGACACCGGCAACAACGACCGGATCATCACGGACCCGAGCTATTGGGGCGCTTCGTTCGACGCGCTGAAGCCGGTCAACACGCCGGACGTCGCGATCGACGCGCAGCTTAAGAAAATCGACCTCACCCCCGACGACATCAAGTATGTCGTGGCGAGCCACTTGCATCTCGACCATGGCGGCAATGTTGGCAAATTCCCGAACTCCACGATCGTCGTGCAGAAGACGGAGATCCAGAACGCCTTCTGGCCGGAGCCCGGCACGGGCGGCCCCTACATGATCGGCGACGTGATGCCGCTTCGGGCGCCCAACTCGAACTATCCGAACGCGGTCAAGATGCTGCAGCTTGAGGGCGACCTCGACCTGTTCGGCGATGGCTCGATCATCGTGAAGCGCTGGGTCGCGCACACGCCCGGCAGCCAGATGATGACGGTCCGACTGAAGAACACCGGCCTCGTCATCCTGACCGGCGACAACGTCTATTTCCGCGAGAACGTGGAGAAGAGCCTGCCGCCGAACATCGTCCTGGCCTACAACCCGACCGGATTCCTGACTGCTTATGAATGGATCCGTCACATGGCGGCGACGGAAGATGCGCAGTACTTCACCGCGCATGATCCGGACGCCTTTAAGGCCATGAAGAAGGCGCCGGAGTTCTACGACTAAGACGCCGAACGCCGGAAACGCCGGCCTTCATCGCATTGATCGGATGTGGCGACGCCGGGACCGACCGTCCCGGCGTCGCTGCGCTTCGGAGACGCGCGCAGTGGCGGTTCTATCGCTTCGCAGCCTGACCCGGCGCTACGGTCGGCGGCTCGCCGTCGACCGCGTCGATCTCGACGTGGCGCCCAGGGAGGTTATGGGCCTGCTCGGACCGAACGGGTCCGGCAAGAGCACGATCCTCCGGATGGCGACGGGATACCTCAGGCCGACGGCGGGCACGGTGCATATCGCCGGCCTCGACATCGTT
>DAINCG010000010.1:9272-9499 GCA_036732525.1 Pseudomonadota bacterium
CGCGCCGGCCGGGCGGCGCGGCGCAAGGTGGGCTACGTGCCCGAACGGGCGCCGCTCTACGCCCACATGCGCGCCGCCGAGTACCTGAACTTCGCCGGCCGCCTGCACGGCCTCGCCGGCGCCGAACTCGAGACGGCCGTCGACCGCGCCATCGACCGCCTCAGGCTGCACGACGTCCGCGACGTCATCGTCGAGCGCCTTTCGCACGGCTTCCGCCAACGCGTGTC
>DAINCG010000010.1:9550-22482 GCA_036732525.1 Pseudomonadota bacterium
CAACGGCCTCGACCCGCGCCAGATCATCGAACTCCGCGGCCTGATCCGCGACATCGCGGCCGACTGCGCCGTGCTGGTCACGTCCCACATCCTTGCCGAGATCGAGCGGACGGCGGATCGCGCCGCGATCCTGCTGGACGGCCGGCTGCTTACGGTCGAACCCGTCGTGCGTGCCGGCGCGACCCTCGTCGTCGACGCGCCCCCCGAAGCCGCGGAGGACATCGGACGCATCCTGGTCGAACTCGGGTCGGCGGCCGACGGTCCGTCCGAGGCTCTGCCCGGGGGCCGCCAGCGCTGGCGGCTCGCGGCGGCCGATTCCGCGGCCGCGGACCGCGTGGCGGCGGCCCTCGCGACGGCCGGCGTCGCAACGCTTCGCGTCACGCCCGAAGCTTCGAACCTGGAAGCGCGGTTCCTTGACCTGACGCGCAGCAAGGCCGTCGCATGAGGGTCCTGCTCACGCTGACGGCGAAGGAGCTCCGCGCGATCTTCGCCTCCCCGATCGCCTACGCGGTCATCGCGGTCTTCGCCGTGCTCTGCGGTTACAGCTTCACGGTCTCCCTGTTCGTCGGGAAGCAGGCCACGCTGATCCACATCTTCTTCCAGGCCGCCATCCAGCTCGTCCTGCTGACGCCGCTGGTGACCATGCGCCAGTTCGCCGAGGAGCGCCGCAACGGCACGCTCGAACTGCTGCTGACCTCGCCGGTGCGCGAAATCGAGATCGTCGCTGCGAAGTTTCTGGCCTGCATGGTTCTCCTCGCCGCGATGACCGGCCTGACGCTGGTCTACGCCGTCGTGCTCGCGGCCTTCGGCGATCCGGACTGGGGGCCGATCTATTCCGGCTATGTGGGCCTGGTCATGCTGTCGGGGGCGCTCGTCGCGGCCGGCCTCGCGATCTCCGCGCTGACGGCGAACCAGATCGTCGCGGCGGTCGCCTCCCTCGGCCTCTTCGGCGTGCTCTGGTCGATCGACACGCTGGCCGCACTGCTGCCCTATCCATTCGAGAATTGGCTGCTCAGCCTGTCGCTGCTGGCGCGGTTCACGCCCTTCGCCGTCGGCGCGCTCTACCTTTCCGACTTCGGCTTTTTTCTTTCCGTGATCCTGCTCGGTCTTTTCCTGACCGTCAGGGCGCTGGCGCGGCGCTAGGCAATGCACGAGCACGGGCTGCATCTCGCCGAACTCGCCTGGCCAATCGGCTGGCTGATCGCGCTCTTCGTCCTGTTCGTGGCGAGCCTGAAGCTGCCTTTGCAAGGCTGGTTCGGGCGGCTGCTCAGCCCCGTCTATGCCGTCGCATGCGTTGCGGCGGCCGTCGCCGCCTGGGTCCTCGCCAACCTGGCGCTGACCCTGCACGACGCCCACATCGACCTCACGCGGGAGAAGATCTATACGCCCTCGGAACAGGCGATGCAGGTGGCGGACGGCCTGACGCGGCCGGTCGTCGTGACCTATTTCTACCGCTCCCAGGATCCGGCAGGCCGCCGCGCCGCCGACCTGCTGGAGGTCATGGGCCGGCGCAGCCCGCTGCTGACCGTCCGGACGGTCGACCCGGACAAGCAGCCGGATGCGGCGCGGCGGGAGGGCGTTCGCCTCTACAACGCCGCCGTCATCGAAGCCGAGGGCCGGCGGGTGTTGGTCCAGGGGGTCGACGAGGCGGAGATCGCCATCGGCATCCAGCGCGTATTGCGCGAGCGCGCGATCACCGTCTGCTTCATCGAAGGCCACAACGAACTGCCGATGGACGCCTTCGAGTTCCACAGCCACCTGGAGAGCGTGGCCGATCACAGCCACAGCGACGCCTCCTCCAAGGTGATCGAGACGCAGGACCACGGCGTCGGCCGTCTGCGCCGGGCTCTGGAGGCGCAGGGCTACGAGACTCAGAAGATCGTGCTCGCGACGCGGCCGGACGTCCCGCGTGCGTGCACGCTGGCGATCATCGCCAACCCGCGAACGACCTTTCTGCCTGCGGAAAGCCGGGCGCTCCGGTCCTATCTGGAAGCGGGCGGCGGCCTGCTCGCGCTGTTCGACCTGGGCTTCGCGCTGGAGCCCGAATTGGCGCGCCTCATGGCGGACCTGGGCGCGGAGTTCGAACAGGCCGTGGTCGTCGATCCCTTGAGCCACTATCAAAGCGATCCGGAAATGGTCGCCGTGACCGGCTATGATCCCCACCCGATCACCCGGACGACGTCGCTGACCTTCTATCCAGGCGCGCGCCCGATCGCGCCGACGGCCCCGGCGCCGGGCATCACCCCGACGCCGTTGGTGCGGAGCAGCCGCGACAGCTACACGCGGCCGGTCGCGGCGGCCGGCGCCCGCGAGGTCGCGCCGGCGACAGCCGAGGCGCCCCGGGCTGAGGCGCCAGTCCCGGGACCGCGCACGATCGGCCTGGCCGTCGAAGGCAGGCTCAAGCCGGAAGCGCCCGATTTCCGCGCCCTCCTGATGGGGGACGCCGATTTCGCAAGCAACTCGTTCCTCCCCTACATGGCGAACAGCGACCTGCTTGTCGCGGCCGTCCGCTGGCTCGCCCGGGAGGAACGCGGTCCCATGGTCCGGACGCGCATCCCGACGCCGCCATTGATTCTGCTGACCGCCGGCGAAACCCGGACGATCTTCGTTCTGATCGTCATCCTGTTGCCGCTCGCCGTGGTGGCGGCGGGCGTCCTCGTCTGGCTGCGACGTCGATGAGCATGCCTGGCCGCATCTGGGCGCCCGTCGCCGCCGCGCTCGCCATCGGCTATCTGGCGGCGATGGCCGTCGTCGGCGCGCCGCCCGCGCAGCGCCAGCTCGTCCAGACCGAAGCGGACGGCCTTCTGGCGGTCCCGGCCGCAGAAGTTCGGATGGCGGAGATCGTCAAGGACGGTCAGACGATTCGCGCCGTGCGTCAGGGCGACAAGAACTGGACCGACCAGTCCGGCGCGCCGCTCGGCGCCGCCGCATCCGCCCAACTCGACCGGGCGGCGACGGTGCTGCACCGCTCCGGCCCGGTCCGCGAACTTTCGGAAGACGACCTCGCGGGCGTCGACGCCCAGCCGTTCGGCCTGAAAGCGCCTGCCCTCGTCGTCACCGTCTGGGGCGCCGCCGAAGCGCCGCTGCTGACGGCGCGCTTCGGCGCGATCAATCCGGAAGGCATTCTGCAATACATGCGCCTCGACGGATCCGGGAGCCTCTATCTCATGTCCCGGTTCGTGGCGGACGAGTGGGCGACAGCGCATGCGGAGGCGAAGCGGCGATGAAGCTGGCGCTCGCCTGCCTGACCTTCTGGCTGGCGTCGCTCTTCGCGACGGCCGGCCATGCGCACACCAACGGCACGACGGGCTACGCCGCGATAACGGTCGAGGGCGCGACGATCCGCTATGCCCTGACGCTGCCGCTCGACGCGCTGCCGCGCGGCCTCGATGACGTCGACGGCCTGCCGACACGGGTGGCGGAGTACGTGACGCTCGCGACCGACGGGGGCGCCTGCGCGCCCGTCCCACAACCGGCGTCGCCGCCCATGCCGGGACGGGAGAATGTCGAGATCGTCGTTCTTTACGCCTGCCCCGAAGCACCTGGCGAACTACGCGTGTCGGACCGGCTCGGCGCGGCGCTCGGCGAGGGACATCATACGATCGCGGACGTCGTTTGGCCCGGCGGACGAACGCAAATCGTCTTCGAAAGCGAGGCCCCGACCGCGACGGTCGCAGTCGGACCCGGCGCCGCCGCACAGCCGACCGAAGTCGGGACGGGCAGCGTGTTCCCGACCTACCTCTTGCTCGGCGTCGAGCACATTGTTCTCGGCTTCGACCATGTTCTCTTCGTGCTCGCCCTCATTCTTGGCGGCGGCGGCTTGCGCGCCATTCTGCTGATCGTGACCGCGTTCACGGCCGCCCACAGCGTGACGCTGGCGCTCTCCGTGCTCGGCGTCTTCAGTATTCCGGGCTGGATCGTCGAGCCGATGATCGCCCTTTCGATCGCCTTCGTCGCGGCGGAGAACCTGTTCCGACGCGGCCGCTCCCTGTCGCATCGGTGGGGCATCGGCTTTTTATTCGGCCTGCTGCACGGCTTTGGCTTCGCCGGCGCCCTCAAGGACGTCGGCCTGCCGACGGAGGGCCTGATCTGGCCGCTCGTCGGCTTCAATCTCGGCGTCGAGGCCGGTCAGGCCGCCATTGTCGCGCTCATGCTGCCGGCGCTCGCCTGGCTCGGCCGGTTCACATGGCGCGGCGCAGCGCTTCGGGCGGCGTCGGCCGGCATCATGGCCGTCGGCGTCGTACTTCTGGTCGAGCGCACGCTCGTCTGAAAGCACAAAGCGCATGGCGGCGTCGACCATCAATCCGGTCGCGCTCGGCTGCGCGCAGGCGAGCGCGGAGATGAAGCGACGCTCCCTCTCCGTCACACCTTACCTCTCCGTCACACCTTGCCGAGCGCGCGAAGGATCGCCTCCGGCGTCGCCGGATGGCGGTTGAGCCGGCCGCCGAGCGGGCCGATCGCATCGTTGATCGCGTTCAGCACCGCCGCCGGCGCGCCGGCCGTTCCCGCCTCGCCCGCGCCCTTGGCGCCCAATTCGGAATCGGCCGTCGGCGTCTCTATGTGCGCGACCTCGATGTCCGGCATTTCCGCCGACATCGGCACGAGGTAGTCGGCCATCTCGCCGTTCAGCAACTGGCCTTCGTGATCGTAGAGACAGTGTTCGAAGAGCGCCGCGCCGATGCCCTGCACGACGCCGCCCCGGATCTGCTCGTCGACGAGTTGCGGATTTATAACCGTGCCGCAGTCCTCGACTGCCCAGTGCATTAAGAGAGTGACGAACCCGGTTTCCACGTCGACTTCGAGCCACGACGCCTGGGCGCCGTTGGTGAAGGCGAACGGGTACTGCTTCGGCACGTAGTGCCGGGTGACCATCAACTCCGCCTGGAAGTTCTTCGGCAGCGTGTCGCCGCGGAAATAGGCGATGCGGCCGATTTCGTCCAAACCGATCCGCTCCCGCCCGTTCGTCATGTCGACGACGACGCCGTTTCGGATGTCCAGGCTGGTTGGATCCGCCTGCAGAATCACGCCCGCGACCTTCAGGATGTTCTCGCGGAGCGCGCGGCCCGCCTGCGCGGCAGCCTCGCCGCCGACGCCGGCGCCCCGCGAGGCCCAGGTGCCGCCGCCATAGGGGGTCGCGTCCGTATCGCCGGTCAGCATCTTGACGCGATCGAGCGGCACGCCGACCGCCGTCGCCGCGACCTGCGCGATCACCGTCTCGGCGCCCTGGCCCTGTTCGGTCACGCCCGTGGCGCAGAAAACGTTGCCGCGCGCGTCGAGCCGGACCGTGCAGCCGTCCTGGGCCGAAATCCGCGCGCCGCCGACGCCATAGAACATCGCGCTCGGATTGGTGAGTTCGATGAAGCTCGCGACGCCGACGCCCCGATAGACGCCCTTCGCCCGGAGCGCGGCCTGCTCGGCGCGGAGGGCGTCGTAGTTCATCATCGCCACGAGCTTTTCGAGCGTCGCCTGCTGGGACAGCTTTTCCAACATCAGGCCGGCCGCCGTCTTCGCCGGATAGCCGTCATCGGGGATCAGGTTGCGTCGGCGGACCTCGACGGGGTCGAGGCCGACGGCGGCGGCGCCCAGGTCGATCAGCCCTTCGGTCACGGCCGTCGCGATCGGGTGGCCGACGGCGCGGTACTGGCACATCGGCGTCTTGTTCTGGAAGACGACGGTCGCGCGCGCCCGGTAGGTTTGGTTCGAATAGGGCGCGCCTGTCAGGTTCACCACCTGGTTCGCCTCGATGCCGCTGGTGCGCGGATAGACCGAATAGGGTCCAATGCCGGTCAGGTCGTCCATGTCGATGGCGAGGATGCGGCCCTCAGCATCGAGCGCCATCCGCGCCCGGACGCGATGGTCGCGGGCGTGGATGTCGGAGACGAAGCTCTCCAGCCGATCCGCCACGAACTTGACCGGCCGCTTCAGCATGACGCTCAGCGCGACCGTCGCCATCTCGTCCGGATAAGTGTGGACCTTGATGCCGAACGAACCGCCCACGTCTTCGCAGACGACGCGGACCTTGTGCTCCTCGAGGCCCAGGTGCAGGGCGAACAGCCCCTGCATCATGTGCGGCGCCTGATGCGCATGGTGGACGGTCAGTTGGCCCTCCGAGGGGTCGAAATCGGCGAGGATCGCGCGCGGCTCCAGCGTGACGCCGGTGTGGCGGCCAAACCGGAACGTCTCCTCTACGATCGTGGCGCCCGGCGCCGCGAAGGCGGCCTCGACGTCGCCAGACGCGAACTCGCGGCGCCAGGCGAGATTGTCGCCAAGATCCGGGTGGATCACCGGCGTCGCGGGGTCGATGGCGGTCTCCATGTCCGCGACCGCCGGCAGTTCGCGCCAATCGATCTCCAGCGCTTCGACCGCGTCTTCCGCTTCGGCCCGTGAGCGTGCGACCACCGCAACGACCGGCTCGCCCTGCCAGCACGCCTTGCCGACAGCGAGCGCATGCTGCGGCGCGGACTTGAGGCCCTGAAGATGGCTTAGCACGCCGACCCAGGGCGAACAGACGGCTTTCATCTCCGCGCCCGTGACGACGGCGACGACGCCGGGCATCGCCCGCGCCGCGTCGCCGCAGATCGCCAGGATCTCCGCATGGGCATACGGTGAACGGGCAAAAGCGACGTGGACCATGCGCGGCATGCGGAGGTCGTCGATATAGCGCCCCCGCCCCTGGAGCAGGCGCCTCGCGTTCGGCCGCGGCACGCTGCGGCCGATATAGCTGTTCGGCCGGTCCAGAACGGTGAGCGGAGTGCGATCCGTCATCGTCCCGCCTCCGCCCGCGCCAGCGCCGCGGCTTCGACCGCGTCGACGATCGCGTGGTAGCCGGTGCAGCGGCAGTAGTTCCCGGACAGCCAGCGGCGGATGTCGTCACGGCTCGGACGGCGCGCGCGGTCCAGCAATGCCGCCGCCGTCAGCAGCATGCCAGGTGTGCAGAAGCCGCATTGCAACGCATTCCGCTCCAGGAACGCCGCCTGTAGCTCTTCGAGCGCGCCCGCCTCGGACGCGCCCTCGACCGTGGTGACGGACCGGCCGTCCGCCTGGACGGCGAGCGTCAGGCAGCCGCGGATGATCTCGCCGTCGAGCAGCACGGTGCAGGCGCCGCACACGCCGTGCTCGCAGCCGACATGGCTGCCTGTCAGGTCAAGCTCCTCGCGGAGGAAATCCACCAGGCTCGTGCGCGGCGCGACCCTGGCGGCCGTCGGCTCGCCGTTGACCGTCACCCGGATGTCGATCGTATCGTCTATCGCCTTCCCCTTCAGCGCCCGAGATCGGCCAACGCACGCCTGAGCGCGACGCCCGCCAGGTGCAGGCGCGTCGCGCCCGAACAGTCCGCCAGATCGTCCGGCGCGACGTCCCGGCCGAGCGCGCGAACGGCGGCGTCGACCGCTCCGCCTTCGGCCAGCGCCGCTGCGGCGTGCGTCGCCAGGACAGGCTTGTCGCCAACGCCGAAGACCGCGATCCGCAAGCCGCCCTGACCGTCCGTCGCCGCGACGCCGGCCAGCGCGAAGTCGCCATGCCGGCGCGCGAGCTTCCGATAGGCGAAGCGCACGTCCGGGTCGGCCGACTGCAGGATGAGCGCCGTCAGGATTTCGCCTTCGCCGAGCGCCGTCGCGAACGGGCCGAGAAAGAAGTCGTTGGCCGGGATTTCGCGCGCCCCGCCCGCGCCCGTGATTTCGATCAACGCGCCGAGCGCCAATGCGCATGCCGGAAGTTCCGCGGCCGGATCGGCGAGCGCGAGGCTGCCGCCGAGCGTGCCGCGATTGCGGATGGCAGGATGCGCCAGCTCCCGCGCCGCCGCCACAAGCAGCGGCGCCGCCGACGCGATCGCAGGATCGGTCTCGAGGACGGCGTGCCGCACGAGCGCGCCGATGCGGAAGCGGCCATCGGACGTCGGCCCAAAGCGGGACAGCTCCGCGATGCCGTTGATATCGATCAGGCGGCGCGGCTGTGCGGCGCGCATGTTCATCATGGCGAGAAGGCTTTGCCCGCCGGCGAGCACGGCTGCGTCCGGGTCTCCGTCGAGCGCGCCCAAGGCGGCGGCGACGCTGTCGACGCGGACATACTTGAACGGCGCCGGTTTCATGCTGCGCGCCTCCCTGAACAGGCGACGACGTTCTTGGCCGCCGCTCTTGTTGTGCGCGAATCTCGCAGCATTCAGAAGGCCCGGCAACTGGCGGCGACGCAATATTCGTTTTGCCAATTGCAGCGCTATGTTTAAATGCGCGTCTGCCGGCTCGATAGAAATTCGACCAAAACGAACGATCAGGGCCGAAACGCAGGGGGAAACGCGCGATGCACACTTTCTTTGAAATGCGGCGGCTTACGCTGAAGTTCGCCGCCATGCTCCTGGCCGGCGCTCTCGTCGCGGCGGCCCCGTCCGCGCCGGCGAAGGCGCAGGAGCCGATCAAGATCGGCTTCTCGATGGCGCTGACCGGCGGCCTCGCCGGCGCCGGCAAGGCGGCGCTGATCGCCATGGAGATCTGGCGGGAGGACGTCAACGCCGCCGGCGGCCTGCTCGGCCGGCCGGTCGAGTTCGTCTATTACGACGACCAGACCAACCCTTCGACGGTGCCGGGCATCTATACGAAGCTGCTCAATCTCGACAATGTCGATCTCGTCGTCTCGGGCTACGCGACCAACATGATCGCGCCGGCGATGCCGATCGTGATGAGCCGGAACATGGCCTTCATGACGCTGTTCGGCCTCGCCGCGAACGAAAAGTTCAACTACCCGAAATACTTCCAGATCATGCCGGCGGGACCCGATCCCAAGACGGACTGGTCGGCGGGCTTCTTCGACATCGCCATGGCGCAGGACCCGAAGCCGAAGACCGTCGCGCTCGTCGGCGCGGACGCGGAATTCGCGCGGAACGCCGTCGCCGGCGCCCGCGAGAACGCCAAGAAGCACGGCCTGGAAGTCGTCTACGACAACTCCTACCCGCCGGCGACGGCGGATTTCACGCCGATCGTGCGCGCCATTCAGGCGACGAACCCGGACATCGTGTTCGTCGGCTCCTATCCGCCGGATTCGGCCGGCATGGTGCGCGCGGCCAATGAAATCGGCCTGAAGACGAAGCTGTTCGGCGGCGGCATGGTCGGCCTGCAATACGCCGCGATCATCTCCAAGCTCGGCTCGATGTTGAACGGCATCGTCAACTATGACTTCTGGGTGCCCGAGCCGACGCTGAAGTTCGAAGGCGTCGAAGCCTTCCTGAAGAAGTACCAGGAGAAGGCCGCCGGGGCCGGCGTCGATCCGTTGGGCTATTACCTGCCGCCCTACGCCTACGCCTACCTGCAGATCCTGGGGAATGCGGTCAATGCCGTCGGGGAAATCGATCAGGACAAGATCGCCGAATACATCCGCTCCAACACCCATGACACCGTCGTCGGACAAGTGACGTTCGGGCCGAACGGCGAGTGGGCCAAGAGCCGCGCCTTGATGGTGCAGTTCCAGGGCGTCGATGACAGCGGGCTGGAACAGTTCACCAAGCCCGGCACGCGCGTCGTCCTCTGGCCGCCGGAATGGAAGTCGGGCGACCTCGCCTATCCCTACGCCGAGTAGCGGCGCGGCGCGGTCCCGGCGGCGCGCCGCGTCGTCGGGACCGCCCTCGCCCGCCCATCCCCGGCGCGGCCCATGGACCTGCTCCTCAATGCGATCGCCGCGGGCCTCCTGCTCGGCGGCTTCTATGCCGCGGTGACGATCGGGCTGACCATCTCGTTCGGCCAGCTCGACATCGTCAACATCTCCCACCCGGCCTTCATCGTGCTGGGCTCGTTCTGCACCTTCGTGCTCTACGACAATTTCGGGCTCGACCCCATCCTCGCCGGCATCCTGCTGGCGCCGCCCTTCTTCCTGATCGGAGTCGCGGTCTACAGCGTCTACTACGCCAGTTTCGAGCGCCGCGGCGACGAGGCCCTGCGGGGGCTCGTCTTCTTCTTCGGCATCATGTTCATCCTGGAGGTCTTGCTGATCATGACCTTCGGCGTGGACTACCGTCTGGTTGAAACGTCCTATATCGGCCAGAGCCTCAACATCGGCCCGATCGGCCTGCCCTATCGCATGCTGGCGCCGTTCCTGGTCTCGCTCGCGATGGCGGGCGGCATCTATTTCTTCCTGTCGCGGACGTTCATCGGCCGGGCGATCCTGGCGGTCGCGCAGGACAGGGTGGCGCTGCAATTGATGGGCGCCGACCCCGTCCGCATCAAGCAGATCGCCTTCGGCATCGGCCTCGCGACGACGGCGGTCGCCGGGGCCATGCTGATCGTGCTGGGGCCGGTCGAGCCGTCGGTCGGGCGGCTCTATATCGGGCGGGTCTTCGCCATCGTCGTGCTCGGCGGCATGGGCAGCATCGGCGGGACGATCGTCGCGGCGATCATCCTGGGCGTCGTCGAGAGCCTGGTCGCGACCTTCTACGGGCCGTCCTGGGCGCCCGCCGTCGCCTTCGGCTTCCTCCTCGTCACCTTGGCGGTCCGTCCCGCCGGCCTGTTCGGGAGATAGCCGTGGCGGGACGCTCCCTCTGGTTCTATCTCGTCGCGCTCGTGCTGGTCGTTGGCGCGCCGCTGATGACCCGCGCCGTCGACCAGAACTTCGTCTTCTACGCCGGATACACCGTGCTGCAGTTCGTCGTGCTGGCGACCGCCTGGAACATTCTGGGCGGCTTCACCGGCTACGTGAACTTCGGCAGCGCCGCCTTCTTCGCGGTCGGCGCCTACACGACGATCGCGCTGAACAAGGCGCTCGGCCTGCCGCTGCCCCTGCTCATCCCGATCGCGGGACTGGTCGGCGGTCTGATCGGCCTCGGCGCCGGATATCTCACATTGCGGCTCCGCGGCGTCTTCTTCGCGATCGCCACGCTGGCGCTCGCAGTCGTGCTGGAAACGCTGATCACCAACTGGGACTATGTCGGCGGCGCATCGGGCGCCTACGTCATCCCGCCGGCGAGCGTGCCGTTCTTCGACAACTACATCGAAGCGCTGTTCTGCCTGATGCTGCTGCTGGCGGTCGTCGCCGTCGGCATCGCCCGCTACATCGCCCGCTCCAAGATCGGCCGCGGCCTCGCCGCGATCCGAGACGACGAGATGGCGGCGGAGGTCATGGGCGTGCCAACGCTCCGCCTGAAGCTCATCTCGACGACGCTCTCGGGCGCGCTGCTCGCCATCGCCGGCGCGCCCTATCCCTTTTACGTGACATATGTCGAACCGGCGTCGGCCTTCAACCTGACCTATGCGGTCAACGCGATCGCCATGCCGATGATCGGCGGCACGACCACCTGGTTCGGCCCGGTGATCGGCGCGCTGCTGCTCGGCGTCATGCAGCAATGGGCGACCGTCACGATCTCGTCCGAACTCAATCTCCTGATGGTCGGCGTCATCCTGGTCGGCTTCGTCATCCTGGCGCCACAGGGCATCGTCGGCCTGTTCCGGAAATATGTCGGCGGAGGCGGGCGGCGATGACCGGCGAGACCATCCTCCGGATCGAGGGCCTGGTGAAGCGCTTCGGCGGCTTCACCGCGCTCGACGGCGTCTCGCTCGAGGTGGCGCCCGGCGAACGGCTCGGCCTGATTGGCCCGAACGGGTCCGGCAAGACCACAATGATCAACTGCATTTCGGGCGCGCTCGTCGCGGACGAAGGCCGCGTCGCCTTCGAAGGCGCGGACATCGCGCGGGCGAAGGCGCATGAGCGCCCCCGGCTCGGCATCGCGCGGAGCTTCCAGATCCCGCGCCCATTCGGCAGCATGACCGTCCGGGAGAACATCCAGATTCCGCTGGAATATGTCGGCCGCGCCGGGACGAGCGCGCGCGGCCTTCGCGCGGATGCGGACGAGATCCTGACGCTGATGCGGATCGAACACCTGGCGGATGCGGGCGCGAGTTCGCTCAATCAGATCGAACTCCGGAAGCTCGAACTCGCCCGCGCCATGGCCTGCCATCCTAAGCTTCTGATTTCCGACGAAGCGATGGCCGGCCTTTCCGGCGAGGAGGTCGACGAGATCCTTGAGATCCTGCTCGCGGTCAACGGGCGCGGCGTCGCCATCATCATGATCGAGCACATCATGCGCGCGGTGATGGGCTTCTCGACGCGGATCGCGGTGCTCGACGCCGGCAAGAAGATCGCCGACGGCGCGCCGGCCGAGATCATGACCAACCCGGACGTGGAGAGGGCGTATCTTGGCGAGTAGAATCGTCGTCGAAAACCTCGCTGCCGGCTACGGGTCGGTCCAGGTGCTGCACGGCGTCAGCCTGCGTGTGGAGGCGGGCGAGACCGTCGCGCTGCTGGGTACGAACGGCAACGGCAAGAGCACGCTGATCAAGTGCCTGACCGGCCTGCTGCGGCCGACGGCGGGCGAAGCGTATCTCGAACGGGACGGCGAGCGGATCGACCTCGCCGGGCGATCGCCGCAGGACATCGTCAACCTGGGCGTGGCGCTGGTACCGGAAGGGCGGCGGCTCTTCCCGAAGCTCACCGTGACGGAGAACCTGGAACTCGGCGCCTACCGAAGCGCCGCCCGGCAGCGGCTCGCCGACAATCTGGAGTTCTGCTTCGAAGCCTTCCCGCGCCTGAAGGAACGTCGCGGACAGCTCGCCGGATCGATGAGCGGCGGCGAACAGCAGATGGTGGCGCTCGCCCGCGCGATGATGTCGGACCCCACGGTCCTCCTGGTCGACGAGCCGTCCGTCGGTCTCGCGCCGATCCTGGTCAGCCGGATGATCGAGAAGATCAAGGAGCTGCACGACCGTCGCGGCCTGACCGTGCTGATGGCTGAGCAGAACTTCAACCAGGCGATCAAGATCGCCGACCGGGGCTATATCATCGTCCACGGCGAAATCGCGTTCGAGGGCGAGAACGCCGACGCGCTCAAGAACAACGAGCTGGTGAAGCAGTACTATCTCGGCGCCTGACCGGAGAGCACGCCATGCAGCCGCGCGACC
>DAINCG010000011.1:0-1921 GCA_036732525.1 Pseudomonadota bacterium
ACGCGATAGGGCAGAAAGCCGCAAACCGCCGTTTCCTGGGCCGCCGCGTACGGGTTCGCGCCCGCGGGCGCGGCGACGCCCAGCGCAGCGGCGGCCGCGGCGGCGATGATGCATCTCTGGAACATGCGGTGCGGGCTCCGGCGTTGACGGCGCAGGGAAACGGGCGGCGGCGAAACTGCGGGCGCACGGGTCCGAAAGTCAACCGCCCGGGGCGCGGCCCCACGTCAAGTTGACCCGTCCGGCGCGCGCCGCAATAACCTGTCGTCCTTGCCGCCGTCGCCCTGGAGCCGCCGCCGATGATCCCGCGTTACACCCGCCCCGAAATGGCCCGGATCTGGGAGCCGGAAACGAAGTTCCAGATCTGGTTCGAGATCGAGGCGCACGCGCTCGACGCGCAGGCGGAGCTTGGCGTCGCGCCCAAGGCCGCGGCGCAGGCCGTCTGGGAGCGCGGCAAGTTCGAGGTGGCGCGGATCGACGAGATCGAGGCGGAAACTCGGCACGACGTCATCGCCTTCCTGACCAACCTGGCGGAGCATGTCGGCCCGGAGGCGCGTTTCGTGCACCAGGGCATGACGTCGTCCGACGTGCTCGACACCTGCCTCTCGGTGCAGCTTGCCCGGGCGACGGACATCCTTCTGGCGGACATCGATCAGGTGCTGGCGGCCCTGAAGCGCCGCGCATTCGAGCACAAGCGCACCATCACCATCGGCCGCAGTCACGGCATCCACGCCGAGCCGACGACGTTCGGCCTGAAGCTCGCCGGCCATTATGCGGAGTTCGCCCGCAACCGCGCACGGTTGGAGGCCGCGCGGGCGGAGATCGCGACGTGTGCGATCTCCGGCCCCGTCGGCACGTTCGCCTCGATCGATCCGAGGGTGGAGGCCCATGTCGCCGCGAAGATGGGGCTGAGTGTGGAGCCGGTCTCGACCCAGGTGATTCCGCGCGACAGGCACGCCATGTACTTCGCCGTGCTGGGGGTCATCGCGAGCGGCGTCGAGCGGCTCGCGACGGAGGTCCGCCACCTGCAGCGGACGGAGGTCTTGGAGGCGGAGGAATTCTTCCACGCCGGCCAGAAAGGCTCCTCCGCCATGCCGCACAAGCGCAATCCGGTCCTGTCGGAGAACCTGACCGGCCTGGCGCGCCTCGTTCGCTCCGCCGTCACGCCGGCGATGGAGAACGTCGCGCTCTGGCACGAGCGGGACATCAGCCATTCCTCGGTCGAGCGGATGATCGCGCCGGACGCCACCGTCACGCTTGATTTCGCGCTGCAGCGCCTGGCCGGCATGATCGACAAGCTCGTCGTCTACCCGGAGCGTATGCAGGCGAACATGGACCGCATGGGCGGCCTCGCCTTCTCCCAGCACGTGCTGCTGGCGTTGACCCAGGCCGGCGTCTCGCGGGAAGACGCCTATCGCCTGGTGCAGGCGAACGCCATGGAGATCTGGCGGAATGGCGGCAGCTTCCTGGATCGGCTGAAAGCGGACCCGGAGATTTCGAGCCGCGTGCCGGCGGCGGAGCTGGAATCGGCCTTCGACCCCGAACGTCAGCTCGCGCACGTCGACACGGTCTTCCGGCGCGTCTTCGGCGAAGCGTGACCGGCCTCTGGCGCCGTCCGCTCGGGCGGCGCATATTTGCGCGTCGCGCCCGCAAAGCCTGGAATCCGGCCGATATGTCGATCGACCAACCCGCCATCGAACTGACCGCGCCGGACATCGCACGCTATCGCGACGGCGGGACCGGCGTCGACTACGTCCACAGTTGGGACAGCGGCAAGCCCGGACGGCACGTCATGGTGACGGCGCTGACGCACGGCAACGAGATCTGCGGCGCGATCGCGCTCGACTATCTGTTCGGCCTCAACCTTCGCCCGAAGACCGGCCGGCTGAGCTTCGGCTTCGTCAATGTCGCGGCCTATGCCCGG
>DAINCG010000011.1:1936-2195 GCA_036732525.1 Pseudomonadota bacterium
CGAAGGCGCCCTATGCGTCCCGGTTCATCGACGAGGACTTCAACCGGCTGTGGGAGATCGAGCGTCTGGACGGCAAGGCGGATTCGGCCGAACTGCGCCGCGCCCGAACGCTGCGCCCGGTCTTCGATACGGTGGACGACCTGCTCGACATCCATTCGATGACTTCCCACTCGCCGCCGCTGATGCTGGTCAACGATCTGCCGAAACATGTCGCGATGGCGCGGCGCGTCGCCTATCCCGCGCATGTCGCGGCCGGGCC
>DAINCG010000011.1:2263-10832 GCA_036732525.1 Pseudomonadota bacterium
TCTGGTCGAGTGCGGCCAGCATTGGGCCGCCTCGTCTGGCCAGGCGGCGCGCGACACGGCCCTTCGCTTCCTCGTCGCGACCGGGATCATGACGATGGCGGAGGCGCGCCCGCACCTGCATCGCGCGGATGCGGGCCAGCAGAGCGTTCTCCAGGTGACGGACGGCGTCACCGCGAAGACGGACGGATTTCATTTCGTTGCGGACTTCGTCGGCTGCGAACGGTTTCCCGAAGCCGGCGCGCCGATCGCGGAGGATGGCGGCGAGACCGTCCGGACGCCCTATCCCGACTGCGTCCTGATCATGCCGAACCATCGGTCCCGCGCCGGGCAGCGCGCCGCGCGCTTCGCCCGGCCGCACCCCGGCTGACGCGCCGCCGCCGTATCATGCCGCCGCCGAAGAATCGGCCGCTTGTCGGCGGCCTCTGGATGCTGGGGGCCGTCGCCAGTTTTGCCGGGATGCAGGTTGCGGGGCGGGAGCTGTCCGGCGGCTACGATGCGTTCCAGGTGCTGTTGTTCCGCAGCATCGTCGGGGTCGTGCTGATCACGCCGGTGGCGCTGGCGTTCGGCGGCGTCCGCAATTTCGTCACGCGGAAACCGTTCGCCCACCTCGTGCGGAACGCGATCCATTTCGTCGGGCAATATGGCTGGTTCTACGGCATCGCGAGCCTCGCCATGGCGGACGTGACGGCGTTGACCTCCGCGACGCCGGTGTTCGGCGTCGCGCTCGCGGTCCTGTTCCTCGGCGAGCGCCTCACCCTCGCGCGCACGATCGTCATCGCCGGCGGCTTCGCGGGCGTGATGATCGTGATCCGGCCGGGCTGGATTCCGCTCGAGGCGGCGGCCGGCGTCACGCTGCTGGGCGCATTCTGCTATGCGGTTTCGATCGTCATGGTGAAGGCGCTGACGTCGACGGAGCCGCCGCTGCGTATCGTCTTCTACATGATGGCGATGCAAGGGCTGTTCGGCCTGGTCCTGACCGGCGGCGAAGTTCCGATGCCGGCCGCCGCGGAAGCGCCCTGGGTCTTCATGGTCGGCCTTGGCGGCCTGACCGCACACTACTGCATGGCCCGCGCGGTCAGCGAAGCCGACGCCAGCGTGGTGATGCCGGTGAACTTCCTGCAACTGCCGGCGATGGCGCTCGCGGGATACCTGTTGTACGCGGAGGCGATCGACCCGTTCACGCTGACGGGCGGGGGCCTGATTCTGGCCGCGACCTACGCCAACATCCGCATGTCGCGCCGCCGCGGCTGACGCGCTCAGGCTTCGCCCGCGTCGCCGTCGCCGCCGCCGCGGGCGAGCAGGAATGCCGTGACGGCGACCGCCAGCACGCCAAGCGTCGCCTTCGACCGGAGCAGCCGGGGCAGCAGGCTGACGACGCCGGTCAGCGCGGCGGCCTGCACGGCCTCGTGCTCAAAGGCCCTTCGGCGGCGACGGTCGCGCCGATTGAGCAGCATCAGAACTGCGATCGTCGTGGCGGCCAGAACCAGCATGATCAGCGCAACGAAGAGTGCGGCGCCGATCGCGCCCATGCTCGTGGCGAGCCAGATGCCCAGCGCCAAGACGAACGCTAGGAAGGCGGTCAGCCCGAACAGCGCGGCGAGCGCGGCCAAGGCCGCATTCCGCCGCGCCGTCCGCGCGACGCCTGATAGTCCGCTCGACAGCAGGCGCGCCGCCAGCATCGCGACGGCGCGCATCGACTAACGCCGCGCCATCATGGCGGCGACAAAGCCGACGCCGGCCGCGATCGCCAGCGCCACGAACGGCCGCTCGCGAATGCGGGTCGCGACATCCTGCTCCAGTTCCCCGGCCCGCGCGTTCATGGCGCGGAGCGCCTCACGGGACGCGGCGACCGCCTCGTCGGCATGGGCCTGCGCGCGGCCGCCCAGGTCGGACGCTTTCGCCTTGCCCAGCTTGGAGACGGTGTCGGCGAGCCCGGCGAGGTCCTCGCGAAGCCGTGCGATCTGGACTTCGAGGTCCTGTTCATTGGCGCCGCCGCTCTTGGCGCCGCCTGTGCTCTGTTGGGCCATCTCTGCCTCCTGGTTTGAGAACCGACTCTAAACGAAGTCAATCCGCCGGCGGTCGATTTGTTCCCGACGACGCGGGCGGCCGCCGGCCGGCCAGGAACTCCGCGATCGGCTGATAGCGCTCGACATTCTCCGCAATCACCTTGGCGATGAGCAGCAGCGGCGCAGCCAGCATGGCGCCGACCGCGCCCCAGAGCCACGCCTAGAACGCGACGCCCAGGAAGATCGCGACCGGATTCATGCCGAGGCTGCGGCCGAGCGCCATCGGCGTGACGAGCTGTCCTTCGATCGCGCTGAAGCCGAGATACGCCAATGGCGGCAGCACGATCGCGACCGGGTCGTTGAAGGTGACGAGCGCGATCGAGCCGACGACCAGGGATCCGATGACCGAACCGACATAGGGTATGAAGTTCAAGAGCGCGGCCATCACGCCCCAAAGCACGGGGTTCGGCATGCCCAGCAGCGCCATGGCGCCGCCGATGACGCAGCCGAGCGCGATGTTGATCGTCGTCACCGTCAACAGGTAACGGGAGATTTCCTGCTCGATCTCGCGGGCGATCGCGACGGCCCTGACCTTGTCCCTGAGCCGCGGCAATGCACGGACCAGTTTCTCCAGGAACAGATCGCCGGTCGCCAGCAGGAAATACAGCAGGAAGGCCGCGAGAAGGATGGACGCCGCCGCCTCGGGCGCCCCGGTGGCCGCCTGGGTCAAGAGGCCCGGCTCCTTCACCACGACCTCCTGCACGCCGGCTTCCTTCGGCCCCTTCGCGATCTCCTCCACCTGTTTGCTGACGTCGCCGATCGCCGACGCCGACTGGATGACGCCGCGCAGCTTGAACTGCAATTGCCGGCCAATCTGCGGCGCCTCCCGGACCCATTGTTCCGCCGGTCCGGCAAGCGTGTAGGCGCCGCCCGCAAGGGCCGCCGCGAGGGTCAGTACGACGACGCCCGCCGCGAGCGGCGCGGGCAGGTAGAGACGGCGCAGCGCCCGGACGATCGGATGCAGGAGCAGCGCCAGCACGATCGCGAGGACGACCGGCAGGAAGAACCCCTGCGCGAAATAGAAAGCCGCGCATATCGCGATGACGGCGAGCGCCGTCAGTCGGCGGCGGATGCCCAGCAACACGCGCACGGCGTGATCGCCCGCGGCAGGCGAATGGTCGCCTTCTTCAGGCATCACGAAAATCTCCGGCGTGGCGTGCGGCCCGTGAGGACGGACGACGCAACGCGACCAAACGGTAGCCGGTTCCCAACCGCCTCGGCAACGTCCGCCGGCCGTCCGAACCGGGAAGCCGGGCTGGCCGCGGGCGCCGGCAGGGACAGTTTTGTGAAAATAAAATATTTCAGATACGGCAACCTATTCTTAGTTATGGGAAAAATTGATTTCTCGTAAATAATGTCTCTTCTTTTAACGCTAAATTAACAATTGATATCGTCCCGGAACCATGCCCGCCCTACCGTGTTTCTATTCCAACGACAGCGTGCTGCCGTCGGTGGAAGGGATGCACATGAACGACGAACGCCCGCCATCC
Source organism: Pseudomonadota bacterium (assembly GCA_036732525.1). GTDB lineage: Bacteria > Pseudomonadota > Alphaproteobacteria > Bin95 > Bin95 > VMCJ01. The sequence continues at coordinate 5,820 of DAINCG010000011.1, forward strand.
GATGCGGCAGGACGGAGCGTTCGCCCACCGGCGAACGACGACGCCCCGGCGATCGAGCCATGGATCCTTCGTCTGTTGCATCGCGTCTATGACGAAACCGTCCGAACGCCGATGTCGCCCGGCTTGAAGAAGCTGGTAGAGCGGCTTTCGGACAAGGAAGGCAGGTAGGCATGAATGCCCCGCCGGAGTTCAAGGGCGAACTGCTCGCCCTTTTGCCGTCGCTGCGCGCCTATGCGCGGTCCCTCGCGCGGGACAGGGACGGGTCCGACGATCTTGTGCAGGAAACCATCACGAAAGCCTGGGCGAAGCACGCGAGCTTCTCGCCCGGCACGAACATGCGCGCATGGCTGTTCACCATCATGCGCAACGCGTTCTATTCGGGCATCCGGCGCCGGCGTCGTGAGACGGAGGACGTCGACGGCGCCGCCGCTGCGCGGATGGCGCAGCCGCCGACGCAGGTGCCGCACATCGAACTCGAAGAGTTCAAAGCGGCCCTCGAAGAGATCAAGCCGCAACAGCGCGAAGCATTGATCCTGATCGGCGTCGCCGGTTGCACCTACGAGGAGGCGGCTGAAATCTGCCAATGCGCCGTCGGCACGGTGAAAAGCCGCGTCAACCGAGCCCGGCAGGCCCTGGCTGCGAAGCTGGGATCGGAGCAGCCCGCGTCGTTCGAAACCGCCATGATCGCCGGCGGTCTGGTCAAAGCCCGCTGACCGGCGATCATGGCCTCAATCGCGTCAGGCCGTCGCCGGGCCGCGGGGTCCGGCGACGAGCCAGATGATCAGGCCGAGCAACGGCAGGAACAGGATCAGAAGAATCCACAGGATCTTCGCGCCGGTCGAGGCGCCGCTGCCAAGAATCTTCACGACGGCATAGATGTCGCCGATCAGGATAAGTAGGCCGATAATTCCGCCGAAGCCTTCTAGCACGCTAATTCTCCGCTACTGCGAGTTGGAGCACAGGCCATCAACGTCGCATGCGGAATCCGGTTCCCCCGGCGCACGGACCCGCGGTCAGGCGGGTTCGGCGATGAAGACCGGAATCTTGCGGTCCGTTTTCGCCTGATATTCGGCATAAGGCGGGAAGGCCGCGACGCTCGCATCCCAAAGACGGGCGCGTTCGGCCGGGTCTTCGACCTCCCGGACGCGCATCTTGAACACCTCCGTCCGATCACGGATCTCGACGTCGGGATGGGCGCGCAGGTTATAGACCCAGACCGGGTTTTTCGGCCGCCCGCCATAGGAGCCGACCAGCACGTAGGCGTTGTCGACCTTGACGCGCATCAGCGGGATCTTGCGGATGCCGCCCGTCTTGCCGCCCATATGGGTCACGATGATGCACGGCAGCCCGGTGTCCCGGAGCGTGACCCCCTCCGTGCCGCCGCTGCTTTCGTAAAGTTCAACCTGCTCGCGCACCCAGTCGATGGCGGGCGGAATGTATTCCGGCATGCCTGTCTCCTTCCCTCTGAATCCCTGCGCGCCGCCGACGCGGATCAATCGACGGCCGGCGCGACCTCCGTCATGAACGCCTCGATCGCGGCGAGCCGCGCTTCCGCCCCGCCGCGCGCCACCGGGTCGAGCAGGACGTGCTTGACGCCGATGGCTTTCAGGCCGGCGATCGTCTCCAGCATTTCGTCCCGTCCGCCGCCGATCGCGTGGTCCTTCGGCATCGCCTGCGCCGGGTCCAGATAGACCCGCAGGGACAGCGTCAGTTCCGCCGGGTCGCGCCGGATGCCCTCCGCCGCCTGGCGGACGGCGGCCCAGCCGGCCTCGACCTCGTAGAGCGGCTGGAAGGCGGCATGGAAGCCCTGGCCGTACCAGGCCGCGCGGCGGAAGGCGGCCGCGGTCGAGCCGCCGACCCAGATCGGCAGGGGCTTCTGGACGGGCTTCGGCTCGAAGCCGACCGCCTGGAAGCCGTAGAACTGTCCCTCGAACGCCGGCGTCGGCTCCTCGAACAGCCGACGGAACACCTCGAGCTGTTCGTCGGACCGGGCGCCGCGCTTGTCCCAGGGCATCTGCAGGATTGCGGCCTCTTCCGCCATCCAGCCGACCCCGACGCCGAGAATGGTTCGCCCCTCGGAGAGCACGTCGAGGCTCGCGATCTGCTTCGCGGTCTGCACGGGTTGACGGTAGGGCAGGATCAGCACGGACGTGCCGAGGCGCACCTTCTCCGTGCAGGCGGCGACGAACGTCAGCGTGCCGAGCGCGTCCAGCCACGCCATGTCGGGCGCGGGCGCGAACGCGCCGTCGTCGGAGTAGGGGTACTTCGACGCGATCGCCGCCGGCCACGCCACGTGATCGCTCGCCCAGACCGAATGGCAGCCGAGGCGTTCGGCGGTCTGGGCGAACGTTCGGATCGTCCCGGGATCGACCGTGCGGCCGAGCTGCGGCAGGTGCGCGCCCCATTCCATAAACTCTTACTCCTCCCTGCCGAATCGGCGCGCCGCGTCTTCGCGCAGCTCCACCTTTCTTATCTTCCCCGATGCCGTCATGGGAAAGTTTTCGACGAAGACGACGTGGCGCGGCAGCTTGAAGCTCGCCACCTTGCCGCGGCAACGCGCGATGACCTCCTCGGCCGAAAGCGCCATGCCCCGCTCCAGTTCGACATACGCGACCGGCGCCTCGGCGAGCCTGGGGTCCGGGCAGCCGACGACCGCGACCTGCTTGATTTCCGCTTCCGCCAGCAGCAGGCATTCGACCTCCATCGGATCGACGTTCTCGCCGCCGACCTTCAGCATGTCCTTGTAGCGGCCGAGGAACCGCAGGTAGCCACGATCCGTCCAGCAGCCCGCGTCGCCGGTCCGGAACCAGCCGTCGTCGGTGTAGGCGGCGACGGTCTCCTCCGGCTTCTTGTAGTAGCCGAGCATCAGATAGCGGCCGCGCACCTGGATCTCGCCTTCTTCGCCGGGCGCGAGCGGCCGGCCGGTTTCCGGCTCCGCGATACGGACGTCGTAGCCGAGGCCCGGATAGCCCGACGCCTCGTAGCGCTCTTCCGGCGTCGCATGCAGGCCGGTGAAGGCGACGCCGATCCAGGTTTCCGTCATGCCGAAGCCGGACACGGGCTTGACCGGCGCGAGGGTCCTGTCGGCGCGGTAGAGCACGGGCGTGGCGCTGCGCGCGCCGGCGGCGAACAGGCCGGTGCGCAAGGACGAAAGGTCCCTCGGCTTCGCTTCCTGGGCCTCGCACAATCCCTTCACGTGCGCCTCGAAGCCGTAGATCACCGTGACGCCTTCCGCCGCGACGAGATCGAGGCTGGCGTCCGGGTCGAACGTCTCCGTCAGCACCTGCCGGGCGCCGGAGACGAAGGACATCATCGGCCCCTCGGAAAAGCCAAAGAGGTGGAACAGCGGCAGGTAGTTCAGGATGACGTCGTTCCGCGTCATCGCCATGCGATAGGCGCGCTCCTCGACATTGCGGATGGCGCGATGGTCATGCATGGCGCCTTTCGGGAAGCCGGTCGTTCCGGAGGTGTACATGATCAGCACGACGTCGTCGGGCCGGACGGCCGCGGCGCGGGCGGCGAGCGTCGCCCGCGGCACGTCGTCCGCCGCGGCTTTGGCGGCCGACCAGGTCCGGGCGCCGGCCGGCGCCCCCTCGCCCAGGATCAGGACCTGCCGGAGCGCCGGAAAGCGCGGATCCCGGACCCGGTCGCCCCGCGTCGGCAGGTCGACCACCTCCCGCGTCATCGCCAGATAGTCGATCGGCCCTGAGACGTCGTGGGTGATCAGAAAGGCGCTGTCCGACTGCCGGAGGACGTATGCGAGGTCGTGGGTGCGGAAGCGCGTATTGATCGGCACGATGACGGCGCCGATCTTGGCCGCGCCGAACAGGATGAAGATCCAATCGGCGGAATTGTTGATCCAGAGCGCGACATGGTCGCCGGCCGCGACGCCCGCGCCGATCAGCGCGCGGGCGGCGAGGTCGGTTTCGGCCTGGATTTCCCGGAAGCTGTAACGCCGTCCTTGGAACGAGAGGCCCTCGCGGTCGCCGAAGCGCCGGGCCGCGAAGTCCACGAGGTCGCCATAGCGGCGGACCTCGTCGGCTTCGCTCCACTGGCTCACCCCTGGCCCGCCCGCGGCTCGACCGCTCGCATGACGCGCGCCCAGTCCTCAATCGCGTCTTCCTGACCGGGCATGAGCTGCACCGTGAACTGGCGATAGCCGGCGTCGCGCAGGGCGCGGACCCGGTCGACGATCTCGCCCTCCGGCGCGGTGAACGTGGTCTCCCGGATCAGCCCGGCGGTGACGAACTGGCGCTCTTCGTCCTTCACGAACATCAGGTGGCCGCGGTGGTTCGCGAGATAGGGCGCTTCCTTTGGTTCGAACGACCGGGCCAGTTCGACATAGCCTTCGACCTCCCGTCTGACGCTTTCCGGGACGGCGCTGGTGTTTTGCCAGCCGGCGAGCGCGTCGTCGGCCGCGCGGTGCAGCAGGACGGCGGCGCGCGGACCGGCTTCCGCCATGACGCGGTCGGAATCGTAGGCCTCGCCCGGCCGGAGCACGCAGCCGCAGGTGAAGGCGGTCGCGTAGAGGTCGTCGGCGGCGCGGTCGGCTTCGGCCCAGCTCGCCTGCATGTCGGCGAGCGCCGCGACGCCGCCCGCGACGTCGTTGAAGAACATGATCCAGCCGGCGGCGAGCTTCGCCGTCAGCCGCCGGCCCTTCGGCCCGTAGGCCGAAAGATGCAGCTTGATCGCATTGCCGCTCTTGGCGCCGGTGTCGATCAGGCCGAGGTCGGGATTGAGGAACCGGATCAGGCTCCGCTTGCCTTCGAACGGCGCTTCGACCGTCTCGTCGGCGAGCAGGCCCATGACGACCCGGAGATACTCTTCGAAGTCGGCCAGCTTCATCGCGCCGAAGCCCATGGCGCGCCGGCCGGTGAAGCCGGTGCCGACGCCGAAGTCGATGCGGCCGGGCGCCAGGCGGTTCAGCGTCGCGAAGGCGTTCGCGGTCACCGGCGCGATCCGGTTCGACGGGATCAGGACGCCCGTGCCGAGCCGGATGCGGCTGGGCTTCAC
>DAINCG010000011.1:10857-21314 GCA_036732525.1 Pseudomonadota bacterium
GGCGCCCATGGCGACGAAGCAGTCGGCGCTCAGCATCTGCGTGTCGTAGAACCAGAGATGCGAGAAGCCGAGCGCTTCCGCCCGCGCCGCGGTCTTCCAGGAATCCGCCGCCGTCGCGACCGCGATGCCGAAATCCATCGAGCGTCGTCCTCCACCCTTTTGCAAGATGCTAGGCGGCTCTCGGGGCCGGGTCCATGCCGCTCGATTTTACTCGTAGGTGCGGGCGTCCTCGATCACCTTGCCGTCGTTCGGCAGCGTGCCGGGCGCCACGAGATCGATCGGTCCCTTCAGGTTCAGCGTCTGGGCCGCTGTCTCGCCGATCCGGGCGGCGAGCGCGGCGTCCGCTGTCGTCGCCTCGCAGGCGATGCGGAAAACGTCGCGATGATCCTCCGACGTCACCGTCAGGCGGATCTTCTGAATCTCCGGGTGCGCCCGCTTGATCTGCTCCATCTGGGTCGGGCGCACGAACATGCCGCGCACCTTCGTCGTCTGGTCGGCGCGGCCCATCCAGCCGCGGATGCGCGGCGCGGTCCGTCCGCACGGGCTCTGGCCCGGCATGATCGCCGAGAGGTCGCCAGTGGCGAAGCGCGTCAGCGGGTAGTCGGCGTTCAGGATGGTCACGACCACTTCGCCGACCTCGCCCGCCTCGACCGGCTCGCCGGAGCCCGGCCGCACGATCTCGACGATGGCGCCTTCGGTGATCAGCATGCCCTCCATCGCCGGGCTCTCGTAGGCGATGATGCCGAGGTCGGCGGTGCCGTAGTTCTGCAGCGGCGTCAGGCCGAACTCGTCCTGGATCAGCTTGCGCAAGGACGGCGGCAGCGCGCCAGCGCCGACGACGGCCTTCTTCAGGCCCGAGAGGTCCGCGCCCATCTCGCGCGCCCGCTCCAGCACGATCTTCAGGAAGTCCGGCGTGCCGCAGAAGCAGTTCGACCGATAGTGGACCATCGCTTCGATCTGCAGGTCGGTGTTGCCCACGCCGCCCGGAAAGACCGCGGCGCCCAGCGAGCGGGCCGCCGCGTCCATCAGCCAGGCCCCCGGCGTGAGGTGGTAGGAGAAGCTGTTGTGGCAGATGTCGCCGGCGCGAACGCCGGCGGCATGGAAGGCGCGCGCCGCCCGCCACCAGTCGTCGCCCTTGCCCTCGGGCTCGGCGATCGGACCGGGCGAGCGAAAAAGGTGCAGCATTTCCCCCGGCGGCGTCGCGTTCAGCCCGCCGAAGGGCGGGTGCGCCGCCTGCGCCTCGATCAGATCGCTCTTGTAGGTCACCGGCAGTTCGGCGAGCGCCGCCCGGCTCGCGACGTCGGCCGCATCGACGTCCGCGAACAGCTTGGCGAAGAAGGGCGCGTTCTCCTTGGCGTGCGCGATGTGCCGGGGCAGCGCCGCCATCAGCGCGTCCTCGCGCGCTTCGGGGGCCATCGTGTCTCGGGCGTCGTAGAAATCGGACATGGCGCAGCCTTCCCTCCCGTTCGGCGCTTTCGGGGGAGGCTAGCCGTTGCGGCGCCTTGGCGGAAGACCGTCCGCCCGGATCAGACGAGCGGCCGCGTCGGCGGCAGGTGATCGTCCCAGAACGCCGCTTCCTCCAGTTGCTCCATCTCGGGCAGGCGGAAGAACCCGTTGTCGCGGACGACCATTCCGGATTGGCGCAGCTGGTTCAGCGTCCTGCTGACATGCACCGGGGTGATTCCGAGCGCTTCGGAGATGTGCACGTTCCGGATCGGGATCTCGAGCACGCCCTCCCGCGCCAGGCCGACAGGTTCGGCCCGTTTGTAGAGCGACACGAAGAAGTGGGCGATGCGCTGGAATGCCGTGCGCTGGCCGAGCGAGACGATCGTGCTGTCGAGCAGCGTCTCCTGCGTCGCCGCGATCCAGGTCACGTTGTGGGCGAGCTCCGGGTAGCCTTTGAACAGCGTCCACATGCGGCTGCGCTGGAAGACGCAGAGCCGGGCGTGGGTGAGCGCCGTAATCGAGTGGTGGATGTCGCCCATCATGGCGAGCTGCAGGCCGGCCAGATCGCCCGGAAACAGGAAGTTCAGAATCTGCCGCGACCCGTCGGACAGCGTGCGGTGGCGGTAGAGGATGCCTTCGCGGACGGTGTAGAGGTGCGGCGTCGCTTGGTTCTCCGCCAGCACCGTCGCGTGCGGGTCGACCTCCAGTTCGCCGATCTTGAAGTCCTGGACGAAAGCCAGCTCGCTCGGATCGAGCGATCGGAAGATCTTTCGTTCTCGGAGCGGGCAGTCCTTACAGGCGACAGAATGCTTCGCGAGCGACATGGCTCTCTCTCCCCCGGTCAAACCGCCGGCTGCCGGAAACGATGGAATCCGCTCAAAAGTTCCGAAGCGCGCTTGGAACGTCGAAAGTATCCGACGTCACACGCGCGCTGAATAGACATTGCGGCGCCGGCCGGGATTGCCGACATTACCGTCAGAGGAAATGTCCGGCGCAAAAGCCGGCCCGACAATGGACAACGCCAGCGGGAGACGACCGATGAGCATGGAAGCCATCTCCGCCCTTTATCTTGAAATGATGCACGACCAGGACATGCAGCGCGAACTGCTGAGCGTGTCGGGCGCGGACTTCCCGCGCGTCTTCGCCGAACTCGGCCAGAGCCGCGGCCACGCCATCAGCGAAGCCGAGATCCATGACATCCTGGGCGCGTCCAACGGCGTTACGGAGATCGACGACGCCTCGCTCGACATGGTCATGGGCGGCAGCGCGCCGGTCACCGCGTCCGCCGGCCTCGCCGCCATCGGCGCCACCCTAAACCTGCCGCCGATCAACTGACGCCGCCCGCCGGGCGTTACTGCAGCAGGACGTCTTCCTGGCCGACCGTATCGCCGGCCACGCCTTGCAGCAGGATCGAATCGCCGTTGCCGAGATCGATCAGCGCGCCGTCGGCCGTGTCCGATATCAGGCCCTGAAAGGCGTTGAAATCGGCGATGCCGTGGCCGCGAAGGTCCAGGATGTCCTGGGTGACGTCGAAATCGGTGATGCGGTCGGCGTCGTCGCCCGGGTTCTGTCCAAAGGTGTCGGCGCCGAACTGGCCGGTCAGTCGGTCGCCGCCGTCGCCGCCGACGATCAAATCGTCGCCGCTGTTGCCGAAGATGCGGTCGGCGAAATCGCCGCCAAAGATTTGATCGTCGCCGACCAGGCCGACCAGCCTGTCGGCGCTGCCGCCGCCCATGATGACGTCGCCCGCGAAGATCAGGTTGGTGCCGGTGATGCGGTCGAAGCCGTCCGAGCCGGTCAGGGTCAGCGCTTCGAAGCGGTTGGCGCCGACCAGGAACTCCACATTGTCCGGAATGGTCATGTCGACGATGGTGTTGACCCGGTCGCGGTCGCCGCCGCCCGCCGTCTCGATCACCACGTCGCCCACGTCGTCGACGAAATAGACGTCGCTGCCGTCGCCGCCGGCCAGCATGTCGGCGCCCTGGCGGCCGTTCAGCCGGTCCGTTCCGGCGCCGCCGAACAGCATGTCGTCGCCGATGCTGCCGATGAAGTCGTCGTCGAACGCCGACCCCATCACCCCCTCGACGTTCGTGACCGTATCCACGCCGCCGTCGCCGTCCATGAAGACGTCGTTGAAGATGTCGATCGTGACGCCCGCGCTTGCGGTCGAATAGTCGGCGATGTCGACGCCAAGGCCGCCGTCGATCACGTCGTTCCCGGCGCCGCCGATCAGACGGTCGTCGCCCTCACCGCCCAGGATCGTATCGTCGCCGCCCGCGCCGTCGAGCACATCGTCCGCGGCGCCGCCGGTCAGGCTGTCGGCGAACCCGGTCGCGATCACCCGCTCGACGTCGGTTATCAGGCCGACCGTGGCGCCGGCGCTCGTAACGTCACTGTTCGTGAGGTTGACGTTGACCGCCGCGGCGAAGCGGAAGAGGTCGACGACGTCGAAGCCCGGGCCGCCGTTGAAATAGGCGAACCGGCCGGAGATGAGCGTATCGTCGAAGTCGGAGCCGATCGCGCCCTCGATCGTCGGCGCGCCGTTCGCCATGGCGAAGGTGTCCGTGCCGCCCTGGCCGTCCGCCGCCGTGCCGGCATCGATGTCGATCGTGACGCCCGCGTCGGCGTCGGAGAAGTCGGCCCGGTCGATGCCGGCGCCGCCGTTCAGCAGGTCGTCGCCCGGCCCGCCGCGCAGCACGTCGTCGCCGGAGCCGCCCAGCAGCTGGTCGTCGCCTTCGCCGCCGACCAGCATGTCGTCGCCGGCGCCGCCGTCCGCCACGAGCGCGCCCGTCGCCGCCGCGCCGGCCAGCGTGTCGTCGCCGTCGCCGCCGCTGAAGGCGATATCGGAAAGGGCGTTCTCGCCGAGGTCGCCGACCTCCAGCCGGTCGTCCCCGCCGAGGCCGTTCACCTCCAGCGCTTCGACGTTCGCGATATCCAGTTGGAACGGCGTGAGGTTGGTCCGCGCGAAGTCGACGCCGTCGCCGTCGGCGGTCAGCGCGAACTGGTCGCCGTCGGTCGTGGAGCCGTTGACGACGACCGTGTCCGTTCCGGCGCCGCCGTCGATCGCGTCGGAGCCGTCGCCGTTGTTCCAGATGATCCGGTCGTCGCCGTCCGCGCCGATGAGGCTGTCCCGACCGCCGCCGCCGACCAGAACGTCGGCCCCGCCCTGGCCGTTCAGGGTATTGGCGTTCGCGTCGCCGGTCAGGTTGTCCGCGAAGTCGGAGCCGGTCACGTCCTCCACATTCGTCGGCGCGACGAGAGTCGTCTGGCCCGTCAGGATCTGGCCAAGCGCGAAATTTACGGTGAGGCCGGCGCCGAAGCCGGACAGGTCGAGGCGGTCGCGGCCCGCGCCGCCGTCGAACGCGGCGCCGCCCGGCAGCACCATGTCGGCGAACGGCGTGCCGACGATCGTTTCGACGTCCGTTCTGACCCGGTCGATCGCGCCGTCCGCTTCCGTGACGGTGAAGAAGGCGCTCTGGCCTGGGGTCAGATCGAAGATCGCCGGCCCGGCGGCGTTGCTGTAGTCCGCCGTGTCCATGCCAGCGCCGCCGTTGAGCGTATCCGCCCCGGCGCCGCCGGAAAGGATGTCGGCGCCTGCGCCGCCCGTGAGGACATTGGCTTCGGCGTCGCCGGTCAGTTCGTCGTCGCCCGTGCCGCCGATGATGTTCTCGACGTTCGCGATGGAGTCCGTAGCGCCGGTCCCGTCCTCTACGGTCCCTGCGGCGAGGTTGGCGACGACGGCGCCCGGCGCCGCCGAGTAGTCGGCCGTGTCCGTCCCGTCGCCGCCGTCGAGCGCGTCGGCGCCCGCGCCGCCGATCAACGTATCGTCGCCGGCGCCGCCGATCAGGCGGTTTGCATTGCTGTCGCCGGTCAGTTGGTCGTCGAAATCGGAGCCCTCGACCTCCTCGACGGCGAACAGGACGTCGGTTCCGCCGAAGCCGTCCTCCGTCGCCTGCCCGAGCGAGAGGTCGACGACGACCGCGGCGTCGGAGCCCGCATAGATCGCCCGGTCGACGCCGCCGCGGCCGTCGATCAGGTCGTTGCCGGCCAGCCCCTCGAAGCCTTCGAAGCCCTGCGCCGGCGTCGCGTTGGAGCCGAGCAGCGCGTCGTTGAATGCCGTGCCGACGACCGTGCCGATGCCGGAGACCGTATCGGTCCCCACACTGGCGTCGCCGGAAACGCCGTTCGTCGCGAGATCGGCGATGATCGCGTCCGTCGCGGCGGCATAGGATATGCGCGTCTGGCCGTTGCCGGTGATCACGTCGTCGCCGGCGCCGCCGATGAAGAGGTTCGGGCCCGCGCCTGCCTGGAAGCTGTCCGCCTGGGCGGAGCCGATGGCGCCTTCGATCGAGATCAGCGTGTCGACGCCGCCGTCGCCGTCCTGGGCCGTGCCGGCCGCCAGATCGATCTGGGCGCCCGCCGCCGCGCCGGAATAGTCGGCGAGGTCGGTCCCGTCGCCGCCGTCGAGCGTGTCGTTCCCCGGCCCGCCGTTCAGCGTGTCGTCGCCGCCCATGCCGGAGAGCGTGTCATCGCCCTCCAAGCCGTTGAGGACGTCGTCGCCCTCCATGCCTTCAAGGACGTCCGGACCGGTCGTGCCGTTCATTACGAGCATGGGTTCTCTCCAGCCGCGCGCGCCTGCCGGGCCTTGCTGTTATTGCTGACTCGCCGTTCTGTCGTTCGACGCCGCGCCGCTACTGGCGTTCGCCGATCGCGACGCCGCCGGCGCGGAGCCCGGCGCCGTCGTCGATATCGATGGTGACGCCGACATTGGCCGCCTGCGACCCCATGAACGCGCCGTCGCCGTGGCCGATGGTCTGGCCGGCGCGGATGTAGTCGACCCGAAGCTCCGGCGCGCCGACGGTGTGGCGGCCGAGCAGCGAGAAGGACTGGTCGTTCAGGCCGACCTGACCGGAGCTTATGCCGCTCGCGAAGTTCGTGTTCATGGTGAACGCGCCGGTCGCGAGCGTCGGCGCCGTTTGGCCGGGCAGTTGCATCGAGGCATAGGCGCCGCCGGAATAGCTGGCGCTGCCGCTGACCGGCATGTCGACCGTCGGCGTCGGCGCGCCGGCGAAGAAGAAGCCGATGTCCGATACGGCGTTCGCCGCATCGCCGGGCGAAACTTCGCCGCCCGCCCAGGCGCCCCAGGTCACGAAGGCGCAGTCGCAAGGCTGCGGCAGTCCATCGAGGCCGGCTTCGCTGATGACGACGATGCCGGGCTGGGTCGTGGTTTGCGGCGACGCGACGCCGAAGGTGCGCATGTCGAAGAACGCCGAATTCTGGGCCGCGTTCGCGAAGTTCGAAATGTCGCCGAAATCGTCTTCCAGGATGAAGTTGGCGACCACCTGCCGCGCGTCCCGGTCGATCGCCAGCGTCCCCGGCAGCGGGCCTTCCTGGTTGGGCGTCGCGAAATTGGTGATCTCGCCGTCCACGTCCGCGACGATGCCGGCGGCGTAGAGCGGCAGGGACGTCGTTCCCGTGCCCGCGGCGCCGAGTTCGATGGCCGTCGTCTGGGCGCCAAACTGATGATTGAACGTCGTCACGCCGTCCGGCCGATTGCCCTGCCCGTCGAGATGACGCACCGTGACGTGATCGCCGTCGAGGCTGAGGCCGAGGCCGGTCGCCGGCGCGCCGAGCGGCGCGCCGCCCGTGGATCCGCTGTGAAACAGGCGCGCCTGGGTTCCGCGGCTTGGCGCATGGCTCGAACCGGCGTTCGTCCCGGAAATCTCCGGCCCGGCGTCGCCGTTGACGACATTGCCGACGACGACCTCGACGCCGTAGATCGGGTTTGCGCCGCCGATGTCCTGGAAGACGCTGGACAGGCCGAGCGCCTTGCCGTTGTCCCAATCGACGATGAACGGCGTGCGCGTGACGTTCGCATCCGAAATCGCCGTAAAGCCGGTCAGCCCGCCGCCCGGCGGCAGTTGGAAGCGGCCGATGTCGCTGAACGGCAGGAAGGAGATCGTGGCCGTGTCGCCATTGGCTTCGAAGAAGCTCATGCCGGTCGGCCGGGTCGCCAGCGGGACGCCGCCGTTCAGGTTGATGCGCGCGCCGGCGCCGGAGCCGTCGAAGTTCGCCGTCGTGAGGTCGTAGTCGAAGAAGTCGAACCCGCGGATATTGTTGCCGGCGAGCGCCGTCGGCGCGTTCGCGTTGAAGGTCGTCGGCGACTGATAGACGTTGGCGTCGCCCGTCTGGAAGATGTTCGGAACCTGATCCGGGTCGCCGACGCCGTTCAGGGAAAATGAGAGCGCGCCGGCGTCCGCGCGCGACGCGAGCGTCCGGCTGTCGGCCGACGTCATCGCGAAGAGACGGGTATTGTGGGCGAAGTTGTCGGGATTGACGCCGTCGACCGCATTCGCGCCGTCGCTCTCGCCGGTCGGTTGGCCGACGCCCGCTTCGGGGTCGACGACGGTCAAGACGCGCGCGGTCGGCTGCACCGCGAGGCCGTTCGAGAACCGAACGGAACTGAAGCCCAATTGCTGCTGATTGAACGAATTGTTCGCCGGATTGGGCGGGACCTGGACCTGCTGCTCGGCGTTCTGGTCCGCCAGATCCTGGTTCAGCGTGCTGTCGCCGCTGGCGTCGCTGCCGACGCTCGCGTCCGCGCCGACGTCCGTCGTCACCTGGGCGACGGTCGCCGTGTCGCCGATCGCGGTCGTGGCGCTCTCGTCGGTCGGCTGTTCCTCGGCGCCGCCGTCGGCGCCCTCGCGGCCCTGCAGGCGGGCGAGCGCGGAGCCGAGCGCGGCGCCGCTCGCCGGCGCCGGCGGGCTGGCGCCCACGCCGGCCTGGATGCGCGTGAAATAGCCGTTGCGGCGGATCGCGAAGCTTTGGCCGTTGCTGGTCTCGCCCTCGACCCCTTCGCCGAACATCATCGTGACGTCGGTAATGTCCTGCGACGGCACGTCGACCAGGGCGATGCCGCCGCGAATGCCCATGGTGGCTGTCGGCGTGTTGACCATGACGTTGCCGCTCTTCGACAGCCGCCCGCCGACGAAGCGCATCAGGCCGCGCGACAGCGACATGGCGAGTTCGCCGGTCTTCGTCTCGGGGTCGTAGACGAACCGGTCGATGACCAGCTCGGAGTTCGGGGCCACGGTGACGGCGCTCTGATCGAGCATCAAGAGCTGCGCCTGGCCGGCTGGTCCGGTCGTGATCTTCTCGTCGAAGACGACATTGTGGCCGACGACAAGGACCTGCTCTTCCGCCGCCGGCGGTCGGGTCAGGGAATCCGCGTTGACGGCCGCCGCGACGCCGGCCTGCTGCGCGGCCGCCGGCCCCGCGACGAGGCCGATTGCGGCGAGCCCGGCCAACAGGCCGATCAAGGATGCAGACGAACGCATATTCATCTCCCGCGGCCACGCCCCCGCCATGCGACGGCGCCCGTCCTGACTGCTTGATTCTGGTTCGTCGCCCGCCGTGCCCGCCCAGCCCCCGAAGGCCGGCAGCGGCGTCGCCGCTGCCTGCGGCGGCGACCCGAAATCGCGCCTGGATACGTCTGGCGGAATGTCGCGCAGCCGGCCGACGAAGTCAAACCAAACCAAGGCTTAGAACGTCGTTCTTTGCAACTTTCGACGGCGGGAATCGACGGGTCCGGTCGGCGCCGTTCGACTGAGGGACAGGGCTTGCCATTCGCATATGCACGGCAGACCATGTTTCGAACGTTCGCAAACGAACTTAGGGGAGTGTTCCGCCATGCCGAAACTGCGTCATATCGCGATCACCGTGCCGGACATGGAAGCCGCCGCCGCCTTCTACGAGAAGACCTTCGGCATGACCCGCGCGATGACCTCCGAGATCGCCATCCTGTTGACCGACGGCGTCGTCAGCCTCGCCATCCTGAAATTCAAGACCGACAAGCAGGCGGGCGACGAACGTGGCAAGGACTTCCACGGCCTGCACCACATCGGTTTCGTCGACAACGACCTCGACGGCATGACCAAGACGATCGAGGCGAACGGCGGCAGCTACCACATGCGCCTGCCGGACTCGGCCGAAGGCGCCACGGAAGTGAAGTTCCGCGACCCGAACGGCGTCGTCTTCGACATCGTCGACACCGGCTATGCCAGCCGGGCCTGGGGGCTGGAACTGGCCGACAGCTAAAGCGCGGGCGTTTCCATCGGCTTGCAGTCGTCGGCGAAGGCGAGCGGCGCTTCCGTCTTCGCCTGCAGTTCCTCCGCGGTCAGTCCCGGCAGGATCTCGCGGACGACGAAGCCCTTGTCCGTCACGTCGACGACCGCGAGGTCCGTGTAGATCCGCGTCACGCAGGCGGGGCCGGTCAGCGGCAGGCGGCATTCGTTCAGCAGGCGCGGGCCGCCGGAACGCGTCACGTGCTGCATGATCACCCGGACTTCGCCCGCGCCGTAGGCCAGGTCCATGGCGCCGCCGACCAATTGGCCCTTGTTCGGGACCTGCATGTCCCAATTGGCGAGGTCGCCCTTGGCCGAAACCTCGAAGCCGCCCAGCATGGTGACGTCGACATGGCCGCCGCGGATCATGGCGAAGGCGCCGACGGAATCGATGATCGAGCCGCCGACCGCCAGCGTCACGAAACGGCTCGACGCATCGACCAGGTCCGGGTCGCGCTCGTTCTCGCTGGCTTCCGGACCGCAGCCGATGATGCCGTTCTCCGACTGGAAGATCACCTCGCGGCCGGCCGGCGCGTAGTTCGCCGCCAGCACCGGCATGCCCATGCCCAGGTTGACGACCATGCCGTCCTCGATGTCCTGGGCGGCGCGCCAGGCCATCTGGTTGCGGTTGAGCGGCTCAGCCATTGACCTCTCCCGGATCGGGCAGAACGACGACCCGGTCGACATAGACGCCGGGCAGGTGGATTTTTTCGGGCGGCAGCGGCTCTTCGGAGAATTCCGCCACTTCGACGATCGCGATCCGCGACGCCGTCGCCATGGCCGGGCCGAAGTTCGCCTGGCTGCCCCGGAACCAGAGATTGCCGAAACGGTCGGCGAGGGCGGCGCGCAGGATCGCGTAGTCGGCCGTCAGCGCCGTCTCCAGCACGC
>DAINCG010000011.1:21332-22294 GCA_036732525.1 Pseudomonadota bacterium
GGGCCGGCCGTCGAACTCACGCGTTTCCTGGCCGGCGCTGACCTCCAGCCCCGCCGCTGTCGGCGTGAAGAAGGCCGGCACGCCGGCCCCGCCGGCGCGGATGCGCTCGGCCAGCGTCCCCTGCGGCGAAAGCTCGATTTCCAACTCGCCCGCCTGCCATTGCAGCTCGTAGTTGCTTGGCTCCTTGCCGCGGCCGCGGAAGGCGCTGCACACGCACTTCACGACGCGCTTCTCGGCCAGCATCTCCGGCGCGTTGCCTTCGATGAAGCGCATGCTGTTGGTGACGACCGAGAGGTCCCTGACCCCGGTTCGGGAGAGCTCCCGGATCAGGTTGGCCGGGACGCCGGCGCCGCCGAAGCCCGAAATCATGACGGATGCGCCGTCCTCGATGCCCGCGAGCGCGGCCGCGGCGCTTTCCACGCGTTTGTCAATCAAATCCAGGGGCTCCGTGAGGCAATGGTCGCCGGGATCATAGCCAAGCTTCGTTCAACCTGAATAGAGGCCCGCTGTCCTGGCCCGCGTGCGCAACAGCGGCAGCAGCACGTCGAGCGTCGGCGTCGCCACGCCGGCGGCCCGCGCGAAGGCGACGACGCAGCCGACGATCGGGTCGACCTCCATCTGCCGGCCGGCCTCCAGGTCCTGCAGCATGGAGGACTTGTGGTCGGGCCGGCGCGCCGGATCGGTCGCGCCCTCGATATCGACGTCGAGGTGGAAGCCGTGCGCCGCGGCGACGGCGACCGTCTCTTCCATCGCCTTTCGCGCGACCTCACGCATGCCGGGGTCTTCCAGGGAGCCCCGCACGGTGGCGCATGTGAGAACGCAGCCGGGCGCGCCCGCGACGTTCAGGATGAGCTTGCTCCAGACCTCGTGCCGGATGTCGTTCAGCACAGGCGCCCGGACGCCGGCCGCCTCCAGCGCTTCGGCGAAGCGGCGGGTCATGTCGCGGGCGCCGCCTTTCGGCT
>DAINCG010000012.1:0-2948 GCA_036732525.1 Pseudomonadota bacterium
ACGCGACCGCGCCGAAGGCGAGGGTCGCCGCCCCGCTGCTGATGCTCGCCACGTAGTGGAACGAGCCCTTCGGCGTCGCCGTGTCGATCACGAGGACGAGGTCGCCGACCGACATGCCGAGCGCCTTGGCGTTGGACACGTAGCCCGCGCCGTTCACCGTGGCGTCGTCGTCGGACGACTTGTAGAGCCAGAGCGACCCGCCGCCGCCGATGCTGTCCGCGATCAGCGCGGGCGGGTTGGTCGTGCTGTAGGCCATGATCAGGTCTCCTTGGCTGGATCAAGCCGGCGCGTAGGCCGAGCCGTCATGGGCGATGGCGACCACGCCGGCGTTCTGCAGGAGCTTCGCGCCCATGAAGATCGACGTACGCGCCCAGGAGTACTGCTGCTCTCCGTTGTAGCCGATCTCGCTCTGCATCTCTTCGACGTTGCAGGCATGGCCGATGGCGCTCGCGTGATACATGAAACACTGCTCCGAACTGGTGCCCTTGCCCGAGACGTTCGGGTGGACGATCCAGTTCACGCCCATCCAGCGGAACATCTGCTGGTCGCTGGTGAAGGGCTTGTTGTTGACGAAGTCGGCGCTCGCGAACTCATTGATCTTCAAGAGATACGCATGGAACGCCGGCGTGATGACGGCCGAGATGTTGTTGTCGAACGGCACCTCGTTGTTGCCGAGGATGGTCTTCGCCTGAAGCACCAGGTCGAGGGAGGCGGTCGCCGCCGCGCCCGTCGACTGGGTCGCCGTCGCGAGCTCGGTCAGGATCGTCTGATCGATGTCGCGGTTGATGACGCCCATGCTGGTTTCCTGCATGACCTTCCGACCGTCGCCCTGGCTGCCGAAGATGTCGAAGCCGGTGCGCTGCACCAGATCGTGCTTCTCGACCAGCGTCGCCGTCGGCTGGGCCAGATTGTCGGACCGTGCCGGGATCCGGCCGTTGTTGCCGCGCGTCTGCGCGGTGGCGGAGCCGGAATCCGCGACCAGGAACGTCGCCTGGTTGCCCTTGATCACCGCCTCCTTGGTGACCGACTTCCGCAAGAGCGACATGCGCTGCTCGAAGCCGGCGATGAACTCCTTCCGGTACTGTGTCTGTTGTGCTGCTGGCGTGCTCATGGATTGAGCTCCCTTTGGTTGGAGGAAGCCCGCAGGCCATGGGTCTGCCGGCGGAGGCCGGGCCGCGCGGGTCGGCCCGCCCCCTTCCGGGACCGGGAGCCGCGCAGCCCGACGCTGCCGGGGCCACTGCTACTGGGGAGGAAGCGATGTCCATCCCGCGGGGCCGCCGGAGGCGGGTCAGCCGCAGGACGCACTTCGCCTGTGTTCTATATTTGTTCTATGTCCTCGATTGCAAGGATCGCCCCAAAAAAAAATTGGTCAGCCGCGCCGCGACCGCGCGTCCAGCAGATCGCGATATCGGGCCTGCAATGCCTCGTCCTTGAAGTAGCCGTCGCGGTCGACGCCCATTCGCCCCTCGATCTCGGCGATTTCGTCGTCGATCGCCTTGCCGGGGCCACGGATCGCGCCGGCCGCCATCGTCGCGACCTTGGCCGACCCGCGCGCGATATCGGCAAGCCATATCAGCGTTTGCGGGTCGTCCGCGAGCTGCGCGCCGTCGGTCAGCCGCGCGCCGCAGAGCCGTTCGCTCAAGCCGTCGGGCGCCGCCTCCAGAAGGGCGCGGATCAAGTTCACGTTCTCCCGGTAGCTGGGCCCCCAGCTCTCGTGCAAGGTCGCCGACGCCGCCTCCCGGCGCTCGCCGTCGAGCGCGTGCAGGTCGGCCGCGGCCGCATCCTGCTCCGCCACGTACCAGGCGAGCGCGGAATTGACCTGGGCCGGCGTCAGGCCTGCGCCATGGGCCGCCTTCAAGAAGCCTTCCAGCATCGGCTGGTCGGCCTCGCCGAAAACCATGCCGTCCGGCAGCGCCACTTCGTAGTCCTCGGGCGCCGGCGGGAGGCCTTCGGCTGCGCGCCATGCGGCGCGCTCCTCCTCCGTCGCGTCCTCCGGCAACGGCTGATCCGCCGCGCCGCGCAGACGCCGTTCGGCCGCAAGAAGCGAGTCGACCACCTTCCGAGGCGACTCGAACCTTTGCAGGCGACGCGCGAGACGGGCGTCCTCGCCAGCGATGCGCTCGCGCCAGTCGTCCGGCCAGATAGATGCCGCGGCGTCGGCGGCCGGCGCCTCCGCCGTCGGGTTCGCCTCCGCCGTTGGGTTCGCGTCCGGAGTCGGCGCTTCGGCTTCGGGCGCATCGGCGGTTTCGATCAAATTCGTCATCTCAGCGTCTCTCGTCATGGATTGCGGGATTGGCGCCGGCGAGCTTCAGCATCTGCTCGCCGACCCATTTCTTGCCTTCGGCGAAGTCGGTGTCGCGCTGACCGGCAGGGCCGCCCGGCCGGAACGACTTGTCGCCGATCCCGGCCGCAAACAGGATCCAGGTCCACGCCAAGCGCTGCTGCTCGGCCGTCGCCCTCCCGCCGGCGAGCGCGATGATCGCCAGATGGTCGGCCAGATCGTAGTCGGCAGGCTTCCAGGGCTCGGGCTTATGCAGTTTCATCGCTGCCCTCCGCCTCGACGCCCGCCAGAGCGTCCGTGAGTTCCGCGAGCGCGTCGGGCGGCGCCGCGGCCGCGCCGTCTGCGAGCGCCTTGACGCCGGCCCCGGCCGCAGAGGCCGCCGCGCCGCCGGCCTGAATCTGCCCGATCAGCGCTTCCGCCTGCCGCGCCTCGGCGCGCGCGGTCCGTTCGGCCTCTGCCTCCGCGTCCTCCTTCAGCCAGTCGTGCGGGCCGGCGACCGCCTGAATCACGTCGCGCAAGGGCTTGCGCGGCTTCAATTCGGCGAACGCTTCCGGATCGGCCGCAAGCGCCGCTTGCACGACGGACGTCACGGTCTGGTAGCGCGCCAGCGTTTCCTGGTCGCCGGCCGCCGTGAACGGGTTCTCGAACTTGAAGTCGACCTCCGGCG
>DAINCG010000012.1:2984-19696 GCA_036732525.1 Pseudomonadota bacterium
GTATGAAACGTCTCGTGGCAGAGGGCGGCGTTGTACTCGGCCTCGATCGGCTCGAAGAGCGGCAGCGCCTGGCGGATGTATTCCTGCACCCGCTGACCGACTTCATAGGCGGTCATCGCCGAAAGGTCGGTCGGCAGCGCCAGCTTGTTCAGCATCCAGGCGTCCGCGATCTGCCTTTGACCGTCCTGCTGCATCTCCAGGCCGAGCGGCAGGCCCGAACGGTCCTGCGCGATCGGCCGGAGCGCCGCGCCCAGCCGCTCGTCATAGGCGGCATCCACATATGTGACCCCGCCCGCGAAAAGCGCGAGATCGGAGCGAAGCGCCTCCTGCGTCGCCAGCATCGGCGGGTCGACCGCCTTCTCGCCGGCCTCCATGATCGTCCGCGTCATGTCCTGCAGCGCACGCGCATCGGCGATGCTGGCGACGGCCGGCGGCGAGACGGCATATTGCGAGCCGGACAAGAGATGCCAGCGCGGGATGACGTAGCCGAGGGTCATGCGCCCGACCGCCTCCATCACATGGCCATGGTCGACATCGACGTAGACGGAGACGAAGGGCGCGCCGATCTCCGGGTCTGCGAAGCGGTCGGCGGGCACGACGACATGACGGAGCTCAACCTGCCGCGCGCGCAGTTCCTCCGGCCGGAGGGCATCAAGCTCGGGCGCGTGGTTTGCGGGAAACAGCTGCAGCACCGCATGGGCCGACAGCGTCCAGCGCCGATGCACTTCGTCGATCTTGCCGGTCGCGTCCTCGCGCCATACGACGTCGCGGAGATGCCAGCAACGGTAGAGCAGCTTCGCGTCCCGCCAGTTGGCGTCGAGCGAGATGACCGCGTTGCCGAACGTCACATAGTCATGGTCCGCCTGCTTGGTCGCGCGCTGGAACATCGCCGGCGGGTCGTACATGAAGGCCCGCATGCGCCGGCCCTGCCATTCCAGCCAGGCGCGCGCCTCCTGGGAAATCTCATCGGCGCGCACGTCGTCCGCCTTCAGTCGCATCCGGAACCAGTCGCGACCCGGCGGACGCAACATGCCGCCGATGGCGTTCGCGAGCTCCTGGCGCACGCGGAGCGGCTGGCAGGTCATCAGGTGGTCGGCGAAGGCGCCGCCGGATGCCCGTCCGCCGGTAAAGTCGGCGCGCTCGACGTAGAAGTTTTCGGCATAGTCCTGCCAGACCGCGAGCAGCGGCCGCCGCGCCGCGAAGAGGCCGTCGCCCTCGCTGACCAGCGCCTGGCCCCGTTCGCGGGCATGCGCATCCGTCTCCGCTTGTGCGAAACCCTCCTGCATCAGCCGGCCCCCAGCCTGTCCGACCGGTCGGCGCCGTAGCCGCCGAGGATCGTGCGGGCGCCGAGCGTGCCGCCCGCTGCCGGCCGGATCGTCGAAGCGACGCCGGACCGCTGCCGGCTGGCCGCCAGGCTCCGCCGCTTGGCGCGGCGCACGGCCTCGTCGTCCTCGTCCGGGATGACCGGCGTCGGCGGCAATGCCGGCGGCTTCGGGGTTTTGAACAGTCCGCCCATGGGCTTATCTCCTGCGTTTCTGGTGGGAGCGGCCAAGCAGCACCTTCGGGCGGCCGGCCGCGGGGCGTCGCCAAAGGGTTTCGTGGGTGCGCCAGCGCGGACCGCCGGCCCAGGCCATGACGACCGCGTCGCCCCGGTCGGGGGAGCGGCCGAGCCTGGCCTTGATCTCGTCCTTCGCCTCGACCTGGATGCCCTTCGGCCCGACCCGGAAGGTCGGCGCGGTCAGGTCGCGCAGCAGGATCGGATCGTCCGGCAGCGCGATCTCCGCGCAATCCGCGCCCGAAGGGTCGAGCGCCTCGCGGAGCCGCCACCAGGCTTCCGCCCGGCGGTTCACGAACTTGAGCTGCCCGTCCGCCGTTCGTGCGGTAGAGGCGCCGGCGGGCACGAAGCTCTCGCAAGCGACGGCGTTGGCGTTGCTCAAATGCTCCAAAACGGCGCCGCCATAGCCGCCGCCCATGTCGATCACCGGGATCGCGTTGTCGCGTCGATGCGCGATGACGAGGCCCGCCACGTCGGCGCCGAGCGGCGTCTCCGCGCCGGGCTTCGCCACGATCGGCGCGAACCAGTTGTCGTGCCGGATGGACAGCACCGTCTCGTCCCGCCCGCCCCGCGCCACGTCGACGCCGATCGCGCACATCGGCGCGTGTTCGGGCGGGACGGGCGTCCATCGCGCCATCGCCCGGCGCACCCAGTCCGTCGGCAGGATCTGCCAGGCGTCGTCCTGCCGGGCCGCCATGAAGTCGCCGTCGCGGATGGCCGCCCGCAGCGCGCCCTGCATTTCGTCGAGCCTCGCCCGGTAGCCGGAGCGCACGAGATAGGGATTGTCCTCCAGCGCGGACGGCACGAACGTCCGGGAGGTCGCGACCAGCGCTTCCCCGCCGACGTCATGCGGCCCGCGCCCCGCGACCCCGATTTCCTGCCCGTCCGGCGCCGTCACGAACCACCGCAGTTCGCCGGGCTTTGCCGGCCGCGGATGCGCCGGGTCGAGCCAGGGCGCGAAATAGGCGATCAGCCATTCGCCGCGCGCATCGAGCGGCGGATTGGTCGCGAAGACCACCCGCGCCCGCTGGCCCGCGACCGCCGTCCGGACCCACCCCATCAGAAAGCGCGCCTGGGATTCCAGGAACTGCGCCGTCTCGTCGAGACCGAGGAAGTCGCGTCCCCGACCCTGGAACTTCTCCTCGTCGCCCGCGTGCTGGGCGGCGCCGAATTCGATCAGCCGCCCGTCCGCCGTCGTCGCGCGCGGCGGCGCCGCATGCCGGACGGCAGACCGCCCAAGCAATTGCGCCGCCCGTTCGGTCAGGCCCGCGAGCGTCACGTATTCCCGCCGCATGATCAGGCTGTGCCGATGCGCCGTGGCAGCGAGCCCCAGCAACAGGTCGCTCTTCCCGCCGGCCGCCTGTCCGCCGAACAGCAGCACGTCGGCCGGCGAGAAATAAGCCTCCGTCTGCGGCCCGGGATTGGGCAGCCAGACCCGGTCCCCCGCCGCCGCCCGCGCCTGCGCCGCAATATTGGCCCGCTCCTCCGGCCCCAACGCCTCGAACCGTTCGACGATTTCGTCGAGCAAGGACATCGCGTCCACGTCTCCTTCCGTATTTTCGGTCAGCTATCGCGCGGCGATTCTCGCCCCGCCTCCCCCCGCTTCAGCGCAAAGGCGATCTGGCGGGCGATTTCGTAGGCGTCGGGCGGGTCGGCGTCGGCGTCCGGGGCGGGCGGCGGGGCGTCCGGCAGACTGAGTCCCAGATATCGTGCGAGCGCGTTCAGGGCCGCCAGCTTGTCGTGCAGCTTGAAGCGCACCGTGCCGCCGCGGCCCGTCTTGCTCTCCGTCACCTCGGCGATCGCGGCCGTCTGCGCGCGCGACAGGTTCGCCATGTCGATCAGACCGAGGCCGTCCGGCCCGAAGCGGGCATAGTCCGCCATGTTGGCGAACGCGATCTCGGCATAGGCCTGGAGCACCCGCTCCGCCGTCACCGTCGCCCGGTCGACGAGCGCCGCCTTGCCGGCTGCGACCGCTTCTGCCACGTCCGGCCGCCGTAGCAGGCTCGATCCCTGCTTTCCGGCCGAATGCGGACTGTAGCCCGCGCGAACCGCCGCCTGGGTCGCATTCAGGTCGATCAGATACTCCGCAACGAAACGCTGATGCTTCGACCGCAAGCGACGGTCCTCCTTCTTCTGGCCAAAGAAAAAGCCCGCTCAGGCTTTCGCCGGGCGGGCTTCGCGGGAACGGGAGCGGCGCGATCCGGACGCACTTCTCCCACGGCATCAGATAGGCGCTCCACAGATATGTTCAAGTTTTGTTCTACACTTTTTTCCGATGCCCCGCCGCTTGGCCCTCCGCCCGCGCAGGATTAGGCTTTCGGCCCAACCGCCGCTAAGGAAACGACTGCCCGATGACCGATTGGCAGAGCCTGAACCAGGGCGACTTCCGGTGCGAGAAGGCGCCCGCCGTCGGCCGGAACGGCGTCGTCGTCGCCAACCATCCGCTCGGCGCTGCGGCAGGGGCGGAGATGCTGGCCGCCGGCGGCAGCGCCGTCGACGCCGCCGTCGCGACCCTCTTCGCGCTGACGGTGGTCGAACCGATGATGGTCGGCCTGATCGGCGGCGGCATGACCCACATCCGCGACGCGGCCGGCCGCCACCACGTCATCGACGGCCAGAGCCAGGCGCCGGCCGCCGCGCGCGCCGACATGTTCGAGCCCGTCTCCGACGAAATCGCGACGCGCCTCGAAACGGTCGGCCGCAGGAATGCCGTCGGCCCGCTCGCGGTGGCGACCGCGGGCAATCTCCGCGCCTGGACTCACGCACTCGCGAAGCACGGCACGATGTCGCTTGCCGATGTCATGGCGCCCGCGATCCGCCACGCCGAACGCGGGTTTCCGGCAACGCCCTACCTTGCGGAGTGCGCGGCCGAATGCGCCCCCGACCTCGCCAAGGACAAGCGCATCTCCGCGCTCTACCTGCCCGACGGTCGGCCGATCCGTCCGAGCGCCCGCGTCGTGCAGCCGGCCTATGCGGAGACTCTGAAGGCGATCGCCAAGGACGGCCCGGAGGCGCTGCAGGGCGGCGCCGTCGGCCGGGCGGTCGCGGAAGCCATGGAGGCTGCGGGCGGCATCCTCTCGCTCGCCGACCTTCGCGACTACGCCATCGTCGAGCGCGACCCGATCCGCGGCCAATTCCACGGCGTCGAGATCGTCGGCCCGCCGCCGCCCTCCTCCGGCGGCGTCCATGTGGTGCAGATGCTGAACGTGCTGGAGCGATTCGACCTGAAAGGCATGGGCTTCGGCTCGGCCGACGCAATCCACCTCCTCGCCGAGACCCTGAAGATCGCCTTCGCCGACCGCGACGCCTCAACCGGCGACCCCGCCTTCCTGAACGTCCCGGTCGACCGCCTGACGGACAAGACCTATGCCGCCGAACGCGCCGCCGGCATCGACATGGCGCGCGCCCGGAGATGGGCGCCCGGCGTCGCCCCCGCCGGCGAGAGCGCGCACACCACCCACATGACCGTCGTCGACCGGGACGGCGCCGTCGTCGCCGCGACCCACACGATCAACAGCCTGTTCGGCGCCCGCTTCATCGTCGGCGAGACCGGCATGATCGCCAACAACTACATGCATCTCTTCGACCCGCATCCGGGCCGGGCCCTCTCGATCGCGCCCGGCAAGCGGGTGCCGACTTCGATGGCCCCGCTGATGGCGCTCCGCGACGGCGAGCTCGATTTCGCGCTCGGCCTGACCGGCGGCGTGCGCATCTTCCCCTCCGCCATGCAGGCGGTCGTCAACCTCGTCGTCCACGGCATGGACCTGCAGCACGCCGTCGAGGCGCCGCGTATCTGGACCCAGGGCGGCGTACTGGAACTTGAGGTCGGGGTCGTCGAGGCCGTCGCCGAAGCGCTCCGCGCCCGCGGCCACGACACGGTTTCGACGCCGCATCTCGGCGGCGGCATGAACGGCGTCCGCCGGCTGCCGGACGGCCGGTGGGAGGGCGCCGCCTGCTGGCGCGCCGACGGAACCGCGATCGCGCTCGGCGGCGGCCTCGCCCGCGCCGGCGTGCGTTTCTGGCCGGATCAACCGGCCAGGACCTGAGGGAGAGGAGACCAGACTCATGACCGATGCGCCCGAAGATCCTGTCGTCGCCCGTCCAGACGCCCATCCGGGCACGGTCGGCCGGTTCGGCAACGTCACCCGCATGGTGATCCACCCGACCGACGCCGACCCGACCGCCCCCAACGCCGGCACGATCCACTATCCGGCCGGCACGGGCTTCCCGCTGCACGGCCATGACTTCGCCCAGGTCTGGTATGTGCTCGAAGGCGCCTGCCGGCTCGGCGCGCGCGAACTCAAGGCGGGCGACCTCGTCTATCACGCCGACCCGCATGTCGAGCAGGAGATGTTCACGGAGGGCGGCTGCACCATGCTCTTCGTGCAGTATCCGGGGCCGACGACCGGCGCGCGGCCGATCTATGCCCGCCGCTTCGACGCTGACGCCTCGACGGAACGGGCCGACATGGACCTCGCCCGCTAAATCCGAATGGCCCGCATCAACCGCCTATAAAGCATCCGGCCGTTAACACCGCAGCCATCTGCAAACCAACTGCGTTTGGCGCCAAGCGCGTCGGCGCCGAAGGAACGCCAGGATGGCCGCGGCGACGGGCACATTCGAACAGCTCTATCTGGAATACGTGAACGCGGCCAGGACCGATCCCGGCAGCGTCTACGCGCGCGTCATCGCCGCGCAGGCGGCCGATCCCGATGTCGCATCCGCCTTCCAGTATTTCGGCGTCGACACGGCCGCGCTGCAGGCGCAGTTCCGCCAACTGAAAGCCGTCGCGCCGCTTGCCTGGAACGACCAGCTCGCCCTCTCCGCGAGCCGCCATTCAGAGCTGATGATCCGCCACGACACGCAGTCCCACAACCTGCCGGGCGAGGCCGGCTTAATGGAGCGCGTCAAGGCGGCGGGATATCAGCAGCTCCAGGCCGTCGGCGAAAACATCTACGCCTACGACCAGGATCCGCTCTTCGGCTTCGTCGCGTTCTTCGTCGACTGGGGCTTCGACGACGAGGACTTCACGCCCGGCGGCAATCTCCGTCCCGACTTCCGGGACCGGGGCGACGGCGTCCAGGACCCGGCGGGCCATCGCGACAGCATCATGTCGGACTGGTTCCAGGAGTTCGGCGTCGCCGGCCTCAAGGAGACAGACTATCGAACGGAGGTCGGCAGCGTCGTCACGACCCAGCACCTGGGCGCCCGCTTCGACTATCAGGCGCAGTTCCTCGGCGTCGTCTACGATGACCGGAACGGCGACCGCTTCTACGACTTCGGCGAAGGCGAGCGCAGCGTCATCATCACGTTGAGCGGCGCCGGCGGCACGTTCCAGACGGCGTCGACCGCAAGCGGCGGATGGCAGATCGTCGTCCCGGCGGGCGCCTATGACATCACCTTCGACTTCGCGGACGCCGGCGAGGTCACGAAGCACGCCGTGCTCGGGCAGGACAACGTCAAAGTCGACGCCCGCGTCGACGAAGCGGCCCCGGTTCTGACGGTCACGAAAATCGCGGCCTCCGCCCCCGCCGACCCGGTCCCCGATATCGCGGGCGGCGCCGCGAGCGACGTGCTGATCGGCGACGACGCCGGCGAGACGATCTTCGGCTATGCCGGCGACGACATTCTGAGCGGCCGCGGCGGCGACGACATGCTCGACGGCGGCGACGGCCGCGACCGCCTGCTCGGCGGCGACGGCGCCGATGTGATGGCGGGCGGCGCCGGCGACGACCTCTATGCCGTACGCCAGGCCGGCGACCAGGTCGTCGAGACCGCGGACGGCGGCGACCGCGACCGGGTCAACGTCTATGTCGACTACGTCAATCCGGAACACGTCGAATACCTGGTCGGCATATTCGCCGACCACGGGCTGAAGCTCACCGGCAACGCCGACCGCAACCGCATCGCCGGCGCGAACAAGATTTCATCCGGCGACGCCATCGACGGCGCGGATGGCGATGACCGCCTGGTCGGCCTCGTCGGCGACGACGAAATCTCCGGCGGCGCCGGCCGCGACCGCATCTTCGGCAACAGCGGCGACGACATCCTGATCGGCGGCGCCGACAACGACGTCCTGACCGGCCAGTTCGGCGCTGACCGCTTTGTGCACGCGCCCGGCGACGGCCGCGACATCGTCACGGACTTCGACGCCACAGCCGACATCCTCGACCTCACCGGTCATGGCTTCACGAGGACGGCCGACGCATTCGCGCAAGCGGCCGATACGGCCGACGGCCTCCTCTTCGACTTCGGCGGCGGCGACGCCGTCCTGCTGGCCGGCGTCGCCCTGGCAAATCTCGGTCCCGAAGACCTGCTGCTTTAAAGGGTCGCGCACATCCCGCCGTCGAGATTGACGGCCGTGCCCGTGATGTAGCTGCCGACCTTCGAGCAGAGGAACGCGACCAGGTGCGCGTAATCCTCGGACTCGCCGACGCGGCCGAGCGGGATGATCTTGCCCATGTCGCCATAGAACTCGTCGAGCGACTTGTTGCCGGCGCGGGCCGCGAGCTGCGCGCTCTTGATCCGGCCGATGCAGATCGCGTTCACCCGGATGTTGTCCGCCGCATACTGGTTGGCGAGCGACTTGGTGAGATTGAGGCCCGCCGCGCGCGTCAGCGAGGTCGGCAACTGGTTCGCGTTCGGCGCCTTGCCGCCGCCGATTGAGGCGTTCGCGATCGAGCCGCCGCCGGGCGACTTCAGGTGCGGCACCGCCAGCCGGCACATGCGCACAGCCGCCATCACCTTCAGGTCGAAATCGAACTGCCAGTCTTCGTCCGACACTTTCTCCAATGGCGGCGCGGCCGACGTGCCGGCGTTGTTGACCAGGATGTCGAGGCCGCCGAAGGCGTCGGTCGCCGTCTTCACCAGCCGCTCGCAATCCTCAGCCTTCGAGACGTCCGCCTGGATCGCCGTGACCGTACCGCCGCTCGCCTTCGACAGCTCCTCGGCCGCCGCTTGCAAATAGTCGCCGCGCCGGCCGCAGATCGCGACCTTCGCGCCTTCCGTCGCAAGCAGAAGCGCCGTCGCCTTGCCGAGCCCGTCGCTGCCGCCCGTCACGATGGCCCGCTTGCCGGCCAGTCCATAGTCGATCATTCGGTTTCCTCCAATTGTCTCGGATCGATTGGCGAAACCGTACGCGGGCCCCGCGCTTTCGGCAAAGCAACCGGTCCGCTATCCTTTGCAAAAGACCCTTCCGGAGGATCGTCCAGTGGCGCTTTCCTGGTCGCACAGCGTGATCTACGTGCATGACGTCGATCGGATGCTGGATTTCTATAATCGCGTGCTTGGCTTCCAGGTGACGGATCGGGGCCCGGTCCGCGACACCGAAATCGTGTTCATGAGCCAGCAGGCCGACGAGCATCACCAGATCGGCCTGATGCCGGGCCGCGCCGAAGTGGCCCCGTCGAACAGCGTCGCCCACCTGGCCTTCCGCGTCGAAAACCTGGATGAACTCCGCCGGACCATCGAGAAGCTGGAAGACGAGAACGTGACGCTTCGCCCGACCAGCCACGGCAACACCTGGTCGGTCTACTTCCAGGACCCGGAACAGAACGGCGTCGAAATCTTCTGCGACACGCCCTGGCATGTCGGCCAGCCCCAGGGTCAGGCCTGGGACATGACGCTCGACGACAAGGACCTGCTCGCCTGGACCGAGGCGAAGTTCAAGTCCGAGCCGGGCTTCGGCCCGCGCGCCGACTATGTCGCGCGCCGCCGGCAAGAACTCGCCGATAGCTGAGACGGCCGACATCGCGCCCGTACTGATCGCCGGCGGCGGACCCGTCGGCATGACGCTGGCGCTTGCGCTCGCCCGTCACGGCATAGCCTCCCGTCTCTTCGAGCGCGCAGAGACGACGACGCGCCACCCGAAGATGGACATCACCAACGGCCGGTCGATGGAGCTCTTCCGGATGCTCGGCCTCGCGCCGGCGCTTCGCCAGGCGGGCGTGCCAGAAGCCCATCCGCTCGATGTTAGTTGGGTGACGTCCATGACGGGACGCGAACTGCACCGCTTCCGCTATCCGCCTCCAGCCGAAGCCCGCCGCCGTTTCCATGCGATCAACGACGGCCGGCAGCCGCTCGAACCGGCTATGCGCGTCTCCCAGATCGTCGTCGAGCCGATCCTGAAGGCCGCCGTCGACCGGGAGCCGCTGATCGACGGCCGCTGGGGCATGGCCGTCGAGGACTTTGCGCAGGACGCCGACGGCGTCACCCTCGTCCTCCGCGACAGCCGGACGGGCGAGGCCGGCGCGGCGCGCGGCCGGTGGCTCTGCGGCGCCGACGGCGGCGGCAGCGTCGTCCGCCAGGCGGCCGGCATCGGCCTCGAAGGCGAACGCGCCGTCGCCAACCGCTTTATGATCCACTTCAAGAGCGATGCGCGCGGGGTGCTGCAACGGTTTGGCGTCGCCTGGCACTACCAGTCGCCCAAGGGCACCCTGATCGCCCAGGACGATCGGGAGACCTGGACGCTGCACGCCCGCTTTCCCGACGACCGCGATGCGCGCGCCGTCGATCCGCGCCGGACCCTCTTCGACATGTTGGGCCAGGAGATCGCCGCCGATATCCAGGTCGCCAATCCCTGGACGCCGCACCTCCTGCTGGCGGACCGCTACCGCGCCGGCCGCGTCTTCCTCGCAGGGGACGCCGCCCACCAGTACATACCCACGGGCGGCTACGGCATGAACACCGGCATCGGCGACGCCGTCGCCCTCGCCTGGGTCCTGGCGGCGGCGGAAAAGGGCTGGGCCGGGCCGCATCTTCTCGATGCTTATGAAGCCGAACGCCGGCCGGTCGGCCGCGTCAACCGGGACTGGTCCGGCCGGCATACCGGCGTTCGCCTCGAGATCGCGGCGGCCTATGCCGCGGAGCCCGCCGCCGAACGGGACCCCGACGCGGCGGCCCGGCTCTCATCCCGTATCGCCGCTCTCGGCAATCTGGAGAACGAAGCCTACGGGGTCGAGTTCGCCTACCGCTATGACGCCTCGCCTCTCGTCGCGCCGATCCTGGAAGCGGAAACGGCCGACGCACCGCCGGACGACCCGACGACATTGCCGGCCACTGCCTGGCCGGGCGTGCGAGCGCCCTCCTTCATCCTGCCGGACGGCGCCGCGCTCTTCGACCGGTTCGACCCGGCTGGATTTACGCTGCTGCGCTTCGACCGCAGCGCCGATCCGGCCGCCATGCTGGGCGGCCCTGCGCCGGTCCGCCTGGTCGACATCGGCATGCCGGCGGCGCGCGAAGTCTACGGCGCCGATCTGGCGCTCGTCCGTCCGGACGGCCATCTCGCCTGGCGCGGCGACCGAGCCGATGCGGCGGCGCTCGCAGCGGCCTGCGGCTTCGATCCCTGAGACCGGCGCTCAGACCGGACGTTCGCCCTCCAGCATGACCCGGTGCATGACCCGGAGTTGGGCCAGATCGTAGTCGTCGTTCGCCCGGTGCATGGCGCAGCGATTGTCCCAGATCACCACGTCGCCGGGCCGCCAGCGATGGCGGTACTGGAATTCCGGCCGGAAGGCATGGGCGTAGAGTTCATCCAGCAGGGCGTCGCTCTCCGCTTCGCCCCAGCCGAGGATCCGGTCGATCCGGTTCGGATTGATGTAAAGCGCCTGCCGGCCGGTGACCGGGTGCGTCCGGATCAAAGGATGATCGACGTCCGGCGTCGCTGCACGTTCTTCGGCCGTCCGCGCCACGACCGGGGAGCCGGCGCGGCGGCTCCGGTAGACGTGGACGGCGCGCAAGCCTTCGATCCGCCGCCTGAGGTCAGCCGGCATGCGATCGAGCGCCAGATAGCAATTGATGAACTCGGTATCGCCGCCCGTATCCGGCAGGGTCTTCGCCTGGAGGATCGTCAACGTCGCCGGCAACGCCAGATAGGAATCGTCGGTGTGCCAGTAGCGCGCCTGCACCATCGGCTTGCCGCCGAAGCCCGGCGGACGGTTGGAGACGACCGAAACCTCGGGCACGTCCGGCAGCCGGTCCTGGACGGTCACATAGGTCTTGAGCGGCCCGAAGCGCGCGGCGGCGCGCGCCAGGCCCGCCGGGCCGAAATCCTGGCCTCGCACGCAAAGCAAGACATGGCGGGCAAGCGCGGCGTTCAGCGCCTCGGTCGCCGCCGAGTCCGCCGTATCGGCCAGGTCGACGCCCGAGACCGCGGCCCCCATCACGTCGCTCAGCGATTCGACCTGCATCTTCCGGCCTCCATCGTCTGGCCGACGCACCTGGATTGCGGCCGGCGAACCCGGGTAAAACTTAGCGCCAGCCTATGTTACGCTTCCATTGTTGAGTTACGAGGGGTCTGTTCGCATGAAACGTTCATCCGTCTGGTTCGCCACCGCGTTCCTTGGTCTGGCGGCAGCCACGCCCGCCGGCGCGCAGCAAGTCGGCCTGGTCCAGTACCTGCAATCCTTCGGCTACCGCCCGCCGGCTTCCGTGCGCCGATCTACGTGCGCGATCCGGTGGTCGCCGAAACGGTGCTGGAAACCGTGCCGGACGGCCGGCTCGACGTCCGTTTCCTGGACCAGACCCAGCTGATCGTCGGCCCCGGCTCGAAGGTCACGATCGACCGCTTCGTCTACGACCCCGACCGCAACACGGGGGAGGCCGCGCTCGGACTCAGCCGTGGGCTGATGCGCTTCGTCAGCGGCCGTCTGGCCAACGACAGTTACAGCGTCTCGACTCCGACCGCGACGCTCGGCGTGCGCGGCACCGACTTCGTGACGGAATTGCAGGAATCTGGCGCGACCGCCGTTTCGGTGCTTGAAGGCGTCGTCGCGATGACCGCGACGGGCGGCGAGACCGTCAACGTCGAAGCCGGGTTCACTGGCGTCAGCGACGGCTCGACCGTCTCCGTCGCGCCGACCGTCGGCGTGCCCGGCCTGTCCCAAGCGAGCTTCGGCGTCGAAGCCGTGGGCGGCGCCGATTCAAGCGGCCCGGACGAAGCGCCGGACCTCGACGAACACGAGGAGTAGCGCGTCCCAAAGGCCGATGGGCCGCGCAACCGATCCCGTCACGATCGCGATCCGCGACGGCGTCGACGCGCGCCTCATCGAACTCGACTTCGAACGCAAATCGCTGCGGTACTATGTCCGCGAAACCGAGCGCTATCTGGAATGGGGGTATTTCAGCCTCTGCGACCGCCACGGCTTCCTCGACTACTACGGCGTTGTGGACAAGGACCTGAAGGTCTGGCTCGAGACAAACGCGCCCGAAGTCTGGCCTGTGACGTTTCGCGAACCGCACCCGTCTCATCTGATGGCCCAGGCGGCCACCTATGGCGGCAATGCCAATTTCGCTGCGGTGACCGCGTGGCGAAAGGCGCGGCGTATTTGGCGACCGTGGGAGTATTTCGTCCAACCCCGACGTTACAACTCGCTCTACTGGGGCATTTTCGCCAATGGGTGTTGGCAAGCTGAGCCTGACCCGACCCTGACCGCACGCTTGGCGCGCGAGGCCTTTATCGCCGAGGTCGAACCAGCGCGCGCCCGCTGGACAGACAGCCGCGAGGCCGTCGCCCTCGCGACGCTTAGCGAATACAGTGACAACTTCTATAATGAACTGCAGCTCGCCTACGCAATTTACGTCGGGCGATTTGAACGAGCAGACGAGATTATTGCTCGAGCCGCATCGAACGTTGGCGCACATCCCAGTCAGGACGACATCGAGCGCGCCTTGGCGAGAGAAGACGGTTTAACCAAGGAAATCCTAGTGGAGCGCAGCCTCGTGCGTGACCGCGAGCATCACCGACGTCTGCAAGACATGTATACGCGTCTCATCGGCACTGTCTAGTTCCTTGACAAGGCTCAGTCACCGCCGTTCTCCTCCTGAGTGCCTGAATAAATCTGTGCGCCGACTGCAATCAGATAGTCCCCAAAGGTTGGAGAAAGGCCGTGCATTTGCTGCATCCGCATAGACCTATCTACAGCGCGCATCATCTGATCAATATCATCACTGGTCCATCTAACCAAAATCGTCTTGTCTGGGCCGCCTTTAAGATTTTTTCTCCACACCCCCTTTTGACATACTCTTGCGCTTTAAGTTCTGGGTCAGTAAGATATCGAATCATTTTTTTTGAATGAGGTTTTTATTCATGTTCAAATAAGGTATTTGTAGAGATTCTATTTCATACTTTTTAGAATCTAGATGTATGCTGGCATTAATGCTCCTTTCATCTAATCTCTGTTCAATACTTTTCTTCGCCCCCACACCCTTGTTTTCGATGACCGTAATCTTTCCAGGAGAATTATCCGGAAATAGAAACCGGTCCATAATCCGCTTCATTATCACTCCTACGAAACCATCATCAAATTTCCTGAGTCGGCCACCATGCTCGGGGCGCATCTGCACCGAGTGAGGTTTCAAGCGAACCAGAGTTCGAGCGCCTCCCCTTTTGATTTGCTTCACCTCCTCTGCCTCGAAACTCGGAAATCCGGCCGCGACCGACCGCTCTTGCTGAATTGCTTCGCCGGCGGCGCCATTAGCATTGCTGAACGTCCCTTCGAGATATGTTTTTTGGTATGGACTCAATACTTTCCAATACCGTGGCAGCATCATCTCTTCCGCCTTGAACGCCCGATGTCCGGTTTGCTTTGCAAGATCCTGAAAATGCGCCAGATCGTACGCCCCCGCATAACGCTTGACGCCAGGAGTCACGTTCGCCGCTGCTTTAGCAATCTTGCCGAAAGGCAAACCGAGGCCCGCAGCGACGCCGTTGATCGCTGTCCAGAAGCCCGCCGTCAGGGCGTCGTCGGCCTCGCCCGGCTCGATGGCGTCAACCATCTTGAAAAACTCCTTGCGGGCATCTCCGAACGAATTCACGTTGCCGGGTCCGGGCGTGAAATCGAGCCCGGTCGCGATCAGCTTGCGCAGCGGCGCGGCTTCGGCGAACAGCACCGTTTGCGCCGTCGCCTCCGCCGCCAGGCGCTCTTCTTCCGTCTTCGCAGCGCGGAGCTGGCGCACACTGGTGACGAACGCGTCCGTACGCGCCTCGACCGACCTGGCGCCATAAAGCAGATGCGGCGTGCCGAGCTTGTGATCCCGGTCGGCGATGCGCCCGAATATGTGCAACGCCCGCTCCCAGAGGTCGCCGGGATCGGCCGCGTTCATCGCGACCCGGAAGAGGCGCATCCGCCCCGCGAACTGCTTCGGATCGGAAAGGACATTTGCGCCCATCTGGCGCGGCAGGCGCAGCATGCGTTCGCCCGCAGCGTTCCGGATCTCATAGCCCTCATCCCCGGTTCGCGCGACCGCCACGCCCATCTCCATCCGCGCCACGTCGATCTTCGCGGCCGCGTCGCCGAAATCGCCGAGGATGCCCTTCCACTCGCCATTGCGGATGCCATGGCCGTCGGAAGCGACGGCGCTCCGGAAGCGTCGCCGCCAGCGGGCCTCGGCGCCTGGCTGCGCCTGCTCGTCCGCCGCATCGACGACTATTGCGAAGACTTCGGCCGCATCCTCGATCGCCGCGCGCACGATCTTGCCGCCAAGAAAATGCGTGGCGGCGTAGTGCACCTGCCGCAGCGCCGTGAACGCCTGCTGCCAGTCGTCGCGGTCTTCGAGCGCATCCAGCGCCGTCGGCGCCGGCGTGCGACGCTAGCGTTGGTCTTCGAAGCTCTTCCGTTCCATCGCCTTGTCCACTTCTCCATCGATCCGGCGGCGCGCGGCGCGCCGCCGAACGGATTGCTGTTTTCACATCAAACTCGCCAGATCCGCCGCCCGCCTCAGAGCGCCATCTCCGCCGCGCGGAGCGCGCGGGGCAGGCTGCGGGCGGCGGGGGTCATGCGGTCCTCGATGACGATCGCGTGCAGCGCCTGAAGGCCTGGACGGCCGGCGCGCTCCAGCACGCGACGCTCCAACCTCCGATAGATGTCTGCCGCCGCCTCGACGTCTGGATCGGGGGCGGCGCTCCGGCTCACGCGGTCGCCATAGGCCCCTGCCAACCTCTCTCTGAGGCCAGACCGCTCATAAAGCGAGCGAATCCGCGTCGCCACGCCGTGCAGTTCGGCGTTCAGCAAGCCCCGGTCGCGCAACAGATCAACCAACAATGGATAGCGGACGCCATGACAGTATTCGCCCGCGCGCATGGTATTAAGCCGCTGCAAGCCCCCTTCGCGCCCTTCGGCCGCGCGATCGCTCCGTTCCGACGTCGGCTGTACATCATTTCTGCCCAATCGCTCGCTCCTCCCAACGTTGCAGACGTTTTGATATTGTGATTTTCACATTTTTTGCAACACTGGTTGCGCAAGAAATTGCGTGACGGGAGCGCCGCCCGGCGCCATACTCCGGCGCATGGACGCCGCAACCATCAAGCGTCGCCTGGCGGAAACCGGCCGCAGCCAGCGCGAGTTGGCCGAGGCGCTCGGGCTCGACCCGTCGGCGGTGACGCGTCTCCTGAAGGGCCAGCGCCGACTCCGGCTCGAGGAGGCGGAGAAGGCGGATGCTTTTTTCGGGGATGCGCCGACCGCGAACGTCATCGCGCGGCCCGGCGGCGGCGACGGCGATCCGGACCAGGCGGCCCGCACCCTGCCCGTCTACGCCAGCGCCCAGGGCGGACCGGACGGCATGGTGATCGACGCCGAACCGATCGAGATGATGCGCCGGCCCCAGTTCCTGGAGGGCGTTCGCGACGCCTTTGCCTTCTATGTCGTCGGCGACAGCATGGAGCCGCGCTTCCGCCACGGCGAACGCCTGCTGGTGCATCCGCGCCGGCCGCCCAGGGCGGGCGAGGACGTGCTGATCATCCTGAAGGCCGCGCCCGACGCCGAGTTCAACGCGATGGTGAAGACCCTGGTCGCCCAGGCCGGACAGACGATCCGCGTCGCCCAGTACAATCCGCCGCGCGAATTCGAAATCGACCGCGCGACCGTCGCCGGCCTCCACCTCATCGTCGGCGCCTACTATTACGGCTGAGCTTCTCTGTGAGGAAACAGGTCGGAACCCCGACGCAGTGAGAACCGTTTCCCGCTCACTGGATCCGAAAATGGAGCGCCAAGATGGCTGTTATCGACGGGACCATCGACAACGACGAACTCGACGGTACGCGTGGGGCCGACGTGATCTCAGGCTTCGAAGGCGACGACATTCTGTCGGGCCTGCAGCAACATGACGACATCGACGGAGGGTCGGGCGACGACACGCTTTTCGGCGGCAACGGCAACGATAC
>DAINCG010000012.1:19706-21883 GCA_036732525.1 Pseudomonadota bacterium
GACCTCGCCCGCGACATGCAGGCGGTCGTGCGGCGCCTGCTCATCTGCGGCAGCACGTGCACGTCGGCCTCGACGACGACGAACTGCACGGTGAGAACGGCCGGGACGAACTGTTCGGCGGGCCGGGCGTCGATCTGCTGTTTGGCGAGAACGGCCCTGACGACCTCGACGGCGGCGACGGCCCCGACACATTGGACGGCGGCAATGGGCCGGACGATCTCCTTGGCGGGCTCGGCGACGACATCCTGGAAGGCGGCAACGGCCCCGACGATCTGAACGGCGGCGCGGGCTTCGACTTTGCCGCCTATACGACCGCGCCGGCCGGCGTCATCGTCGGGCTCGAACGCGGCGTCATCGCCGGCCCCGGCGGACCGGACGCGTTCACGGACCTTGAAGGCCTGATCGGGTCGGACTTCAACGATGTCCTGATCGGCGACGAGAATGCCAACGAACTCCGCGGCGGCGACGGCAATGACCGGCTCGTCAGCCTCGGCGGCGACGACATCATGGTCGGCGGCGACGGCAACGACATCTACACCGTCGACGATTCAGGCGACATCGTCGTCGAAACGGAAGACGGCGGCGCGCGTGACCGCATCAACGTCTTCGTCGACTATGTCATTCCGGAGAACGTCGAATACACCGCCGGCATCTTCGCGTCTGAGGGCCTGCACCTGGTCGGCAGCGACGACGACGAATCGATCGTCGGCAGCGCCCACATCAACAGCCCCGACTGGATCGAGGGCATGGGCGGCCGCGACCGCATCGTCGGCCTGGTCGGCGACGACGTGCTCTCCGGCGGGGACGGTAACGACGTCATCTTCGGCAACAGCGGCGCCGACCTGATTTCCGGCGACGACGGCAATGATCGCCTGATCGGCCAGTTTGCGGCCGACACCTTCGTCCATGACGTCGGCGACGACGCCGACCTCATTCAGGACTTCGACGTGACCGAGGACATGCTTGACCTGACCGGTCACAACATCGCCGACTTCGACGCGTTCCTGGACCTGACGTCCGATACGGCGGCGGGCGCTTTCGTCGACCTCAGCCTCAATCCGGGCTCCGCCATCGACGACAGCATCCTGCTGCAGGGCGTGGCGATGGCCGACATCGGCCAGGAGGACGTGCTGCTCTAATAGGGCGGCAGCCGGTCCTTGCCGGGGAACGGCGGCAGCGCCCGCATCAGCCGGGCGCGCGCCTGCCCCCACTTCGCGCCGAGCGTCGTCATGAAGGCGCCGAGCAGTCCGACGGTCAGCGTGTCGGTCAATATATCGCCGCCGCCGGCGGCCTCGAGCGCGGTGCCGAGGGCCAGACCGAAATAGACGATGCCGGCCATCAGGAAACTGCGGCGGTCGATTACGAGGGCAAACGCGGCGACAGCGAGAAATGCCGCGACCGCAAGCAGATATCCGGCCGCGCCGCCGAGGTTATAAAGCGTCAGGCAGATCGTATTCACCAGCGCCGGCGCCGCCGTGACGTGCAGCCAGAATGCGCCGGCCGACAGTCGCGAGACCCGGTAGGGGTCGCGCATGTCGAAACGAAGCGCGACGGCGACGGCGGCGACCCCGAACACAAGCATGCCGATCGCCGGCGCCGGCGCCTGTGCGAAATCGAACAAAATCTCCGGAAACTCGGCGTCGGCGGTTCCCGCCGGCGCAAGCGCGAACGACAGCGTCAGCACGAAGGCCAATCCGCCCGCTGCGATCAGGGCGAGCGCGAAGGGCAAACGGAAGGCGCGGTAGTAGGCCGCCATGCCCAGCGCCGCAATGCCGAACAGCAACAGCCAGTCGGTCTGTCCGCCGCGTCCGATATCGTCGAACTCCGCCCCAAAGGCCTGCAGCGCCGCAACGAGGCCGCGCACCAGGTAGAAGCCGAACGCCAGCGCCAGCACGATCGACGGCAGCGACATGCGACGCCTCAGGGTGAAATAGCGCGCCAGCAGCCAGGCCCCGCCGCCGCCGAGCGCGAAGTTCGCCAGCGCCAGTGCTATGCCCTCGTCCGAACCGTCCGGAATGCCGCCGAAGAAGGCCAACGCCCCGAACAGCAGCGTCAGACCGACCGCGATGAAAATTTCGCCGAAGCCGCGGAAGAACTCAAACGGCTCCTCTTCCGCCGTCATGGCGGCCCGAAGGCCTGCCCGCGCGTCGGCGAAGGCCGCGAGCCGGGCGGCGGCG